>JAPYRR010000008.1:22678-39552 GCA_029936885.1 Fidelibacterota bacterium
TCCATGAATTCAGGGAATCGGACCATATGTTGGATTAGTTTAATTTCGTCAGAGTGAGATAAAAGCGTTGCGTCAAAATTATCATCTAATTCTAATCCAGATTCTTTCCCATGTTTAATGATATTACAAATTCGTGCATGGGCATATTGAAGATAATAGATAGGATTTTTATCCGACTGATCTGTTGCCAATTCCATATCAAAATCCAAATGTGTATTCATGCTCCGCATAATAAAAAAATATCGAACGACATCTGAACCCACTTCATTTATTAAATCATCCATGGTTACAAAATTAGCTTTTCGAGTAGACATTTTTATTTTTTCGCCACCCCGAAGCAACGTTACAAACTGATAAAGCAAAACTTTGATATGATTTGTTTTCAACCCCAGTGATTCCAAAGCTAAAAGTACATCCGGATAAGTATCGGCATGGTCAGAGCCAAAAATATCAATAATTAGGTCAAATCCCCGGTTGATCTTGTCGCGATGATATGCTGTGTCGGGTACACGATAGGTTGGCTCGCCCGTATTTTTGATAAAGACCCTATCTTGATCTTTGCCCAGGGTGGACGTTTTGAACCAAGTAGCGCCATCCTTTTCATAGATTAAATCCTTATCTCTCAATTCGTCTAAAAATTTGTCAATCTCACCATTTTCATAAAAAGTTTTTTCATTGGTAAATTGATCAAAATGAATTCCCAGATTCAATAGACTCTTTTTTATATCTTCAAAAATAGATTCTTCTGCTTTTTCTTTAAATCTTGAATCTCCCCGTAGAAGATCCTTCCCATTCTCACCTATAATAGACTGGGCTATATCTTTGATATAACTGCCTTGGTAGCCATCTTCAGGAAATTCAAAATCTTTACCTAAGATCTCAAAATATCGGGCTTCAACTGATTCTCCGAGAATTCGCATTTGTCGTCCGGCATCATTAAAATAATATTCTCGTGTTACATCATATCCATGCCATTCTAAAATGCTTGAAACCGTATCGCCTAAAACAGCATTTCGGCCATGACCCACGGTGAGTGGACCTGTGGGATTGGCACTGACGAATTCAACATTAGCTGTTTTTCCAATTCCTTGGGTGCCTGCACCAAAAGAATTTTCACCTTCCAAAATAGTTTTTACTTTGGATTGATAAAATGAGTTTGTTATTCTGAAATTAATAAATCCCGGCGGTGTAACGGTGATCTCTGAAATGTCATGTGGGTAATCTTTTTTTTCAATTTCATCTGCAATGGATTGGGCAATTTCCATGGGTGGCTTCTTGATTTCTTTTGTAAGCAAGAGAGAAATATTTGAGGATAGGTCTCCAAAATCAGGATTTTTTGGTGGCGTTAGGGAAAAACCTTTTGCCGGGTAGGATAAGGTTTTTAGTGAACCAGAGATTGCTTCAGTTATCTGGCGTTTCAGGTGTCTCATGGCTGAATTCTTTAAAAGGCGCATCGGCCCACAATTTTTCAATATTATAGTAATCTCTGTCGTCTTTCCCGAATACATGAACCACCACATCAAAATAATCTAAAAGGACCCAATTTAAGTTTTCATACCCCTCAAGATGGTTAGGCTTATGTGGCGTGCCTCTCCTAATATTATCAGAAATTGCTCTTACTTGAGGCTCGGAATCCCCAGAGCAAATTACAAAAAAATCAGTGATGGAAGAGAGCCCTCGCACATCCATGGCAATTAATTCAACTGCTTTTTTCTCTAGAGCGAGATTAACAATCTCTTTTAGAAGAGGGAAATCGGAAACAAAGTCCGGAGATGGGTCAGGCATTTAGGGTCGGGTTGGAATCAAACTTGATAATTCAGGAATACTATATATATCTTTACCAAGAATCACTGTTACATCTACGCCCAAAGATTCGTCAGGGTCTATGAGAATATGGGTTTTATCATCTAAAGCAAATCCAAAAGATTTTGCTACAACTTTTAGGCTTTCCATATTTTCATTTCTTCCAATGATTATTGTATTTGGGTAAGCATGATTGTCTGCATTATCTGAGCGAACCACATCAACATGATTTGCTCTCAAAAAATCTGCTGTCCGTGCTGCAATACCTTTGATACCACACCCGTTTAGCACTTCAACTTTTATATCTTGAATAGGGTTTGACATATAGACATCAACTGCCAAGGGCTGGGCTATAACTTTTGGAAAGGTGACCTCAATAGGAACACCGGTTTGGGATACGTTACGAGAGAAGGAGTATATAAATCCTAAAAGAAGAACGCCTACGATGCCGATTGCGGCGTTTAATGTCAAGCTTTGGGAATGGGATTTCTTTTTGAGATGGAAGCCTTTTTTTGGTGCCACTTATTTAATGAACCTCGGGTTGAAGGGTGAATGGGTTTGGTATCTTTGATAGTATGGTATGTTCTGAAACCTAAGTTGCAGGAATGAATTTTTAGTGGGTTGGTATGTAATGCCCGCATCATAGGCTACATCCAGTTGGTCCATGAGTGCACCTTTTTGTTGAAAAGGTAACTGTGTTTTATAAAGAGTGACGTTTGCATCAAATCTCAAATTGTCCATGGCCAAATAAGTGATGCGGTTGGTAAACCCTGCCATGGAAACGGATTTTCCGCCCACACTCATCATGGACATGGTAAAGCCGTGACTCATGTTAAATCGTGCTGGATCAAATAATGAAAGAGACGGCTGTGCGTCCAATTCACCATTCAGATTGGTGGGTAAAGTTTGGGTAGGTACATCCATGCGAAACTGAGCTAGGATGATTCCGGTTAGTAAAAACGGTGTAATAAGTTGCTTGAAATTATGTCTCATGGAATATTGAATTTAATACAGTTAAGTTTGTTCCAAAATAGGGAGAGTTGGTTTTTTTAAGAAAATATTGTTTTAATCCCAACAATTCACTTGATCTGACGTATCAAAGTCATCCCGTTGCGGATTCACCACACAAAAACGATGACCTGTGGGCGCTTCCATCACCACCAATTTCTCTTTTTTTTCAAAGATGGTGGCTCCCAATTTTTTCAATCTATCTACTTCTGCATCAATATTATTGGTCTCAATATCTAAATGAACACGACTTGGATGATCCACTTTATGAATCCAAATATGGGGTTGGTCATCCGGCGTCTTGATGGGTGAAAAATTAATGCTGTCATATTCTTTACAGTCTTGGCCTAAAGCTTTTGATCAAAATTGATTGGCTTGATTCAAGTCATCTCCAAATGTGTCGATGACAATTGCTGCTAATCTACTTTTGTGCATTTGGACTCCTATTGATTAAACGATTAATTTTTTCCAAATTAGTTTACAGTGAATTATAATGTCCGCCGATAGCAAAAATATAAATGGAGTTTTTATCGAATTTGTAAACAACTCTGTCTCCTTTGGATAATCTTCGAGACCAAAAGCCGGACAAATTATGGCGAAGTTGTTTGGGCTTTTCCGTCCCTTGTACCGGATCACCTCTTTGCTTCTCCTGAATTATTGTAGTGCGTTTTCAAAGATTCAATAATCTGTTTTGAAAGGGATGTATTCTGCAGGATATAAAGGGTTTCCTGATCTCGTTTCCAATCTTCTGCACTTATAACGATGAAATCATTCCCGACTCGTCTTTTAACTCGCAAAGGTGAATGGATGGATAATGCTTCATCTACGTAGGAATTTATATTGCTTATGAATATTTTTACGGATGTTTCAATCATTTTTCATCAACTTTTTTTGTGTTATTTAGGACACTGAAATTTCAAGGCAATAAATTACGAATTAAACGCTTTATCGATCACGGCTCCACCCAGACAAACATCGCCCTCATAAAAAACGACCGATTGTCCTGGTGCCGTGGCGAATCGTGGTTTTTCAAATTCAACAGAAATGGTTTCATCATTCATATCAGTGATTCGACATCTTGCATCTTTCGCCCGATAGCGAATTTTTGCTTTCAGGTTTTCACTATTAGGAGCTTCACCGGAGATCCAATGAAGATCAGATGCCGTAAGGCATTTTTGATAAAGTCCGGCGTGGTCGTGTCCTTGCCCCACGATTAATTCATTATTCTCAAGATCTTTGTCCAACACATACCAAGCACCTTCACCATCACTGTGTCCGCCGCCAATCCCCAATCCTTTTCGTTGACCCAAGGTATAATACATGAGTCCGTCATGCTCACCCACTTTTCTCCCTTTGGAATTAACAATAATTCCCGGTTGAGCTGGAATATATTGTTGGAGAAATTCTTTAAAATCTCGTTCCCCGATAAAACAAATCCCAACACTGTCTTTTTTCTCAAAATTATCAAATCCTAATTTTTCAGCTCGCTCACGAACATTTGGTTTTTCTAAATCTCCTATAGGGAAAAGCGCACTGGAGATTTGGTGCTGATTCAAGCCATAGAGGAAATAACTTTGGTCTTTTCCTGGGTCGAGCCCTTTTAACAATTGTACTTTTCCATCCAGGTCGCGATTCCTGACGTAATGCCCAGTTGCAATTTTGTCGGCACCCAGATCTTTAGCATAATTAAGGAATTCCTTAAACTTGATTTCTGTATTACACAGAATATCAGGATTGGGTGTCCGACCCTTTTTATATTCATCTAAGAAATGTTGAAAAACACGGTCCCAATATTCTTTTGCAAAATTTACGGATCGAAGTGGAATATCTAAGATATCACAAACTTGTAGCGCATCTTTATAATCCTGTTCGGCTGAACAATATTCCGATTCTTCTTCCCAATTTTTCATAAATAGACCTTCCACGTCATATCCTTGTTCAATAAGGATAGATGCGGCCACGGCACTATCTACGCCACCGCTCATTCCCACGGTTATACGTTTCATCAATCTGTGAGAATCGTTTGAAGTTCGGAAAGAAGGCTTTCCACTTGCTCAGAATTATTCGAGGAGCCAAAACTGAAACGAAGTGTAGATATATTGATTTCATCCGCCAAACCCATAGCGGATAAGACTGGGGAAGGCTTTACAGCGCCGGCACCACAGGCAGAACCGCTTGAAACAAAAAAACCACTTCGGTCCAATTTTGCCAATAGAATGTCGGATCGATGACCGGGAAATGATACATTCACCAGTCCCGGAAGTTTGTTTTTTATATCACCATTGAAAATAGCATTTGGAAAAAATGATAGAAGTCCGGATTTAAATTGAGCTTCGAATGATTTTAATTCTGTTATGTGATTTCCCAATCCGTCTGTTGCCAATTCTGCCGCTAATCCCATGCCGGCAATGGCTGCAATATTTTCTGTTCCGGCTCGGAGCCCACTTTCTTGACCGCCCCCAAGCATAAATGGAGAAAGAGCATCTTTATTTTTGAAATATAGAACACCAATTCCTTTGGGTCCATAAAATTTATGAGCGGATAAACTTAAAAAATCCACACCTAAATCTTTCACGTCAACTGGCATTTTCCCTAAGCATTGCACTGCATCTGTATGAACGCGAACTCCATTTTGGTGAGCGAGAGATACAATCTCTTTAATGGGTTGAACGGTTCCAACTTCATTGTTAGCTAACATGACAGAAATAAGTCCTGTTTTTTCCTGAATTTTAGATTCTATCTCGGATACTGAGACTCGTCCTTTTTCATTTACAGGCACTAAGCCAAATGATATTTTTTGGGAAGAGATGGTTGTAAGAACTTTTAAAATTGCCGGATGTTCTATGGGATTTGTTACCACATGATTTTTTTCAGATTGATTAAATGATTTTAAAACCTGATTGTTTGCTTCTGTTCCTCCGCTTGTAAAAATAAGTTGAGTTGGGTCAGAATTGATAGCTTTTGCGATTTGTTTCCGTGAAATCTCTATTAGAGACCGAGCCTTACGCCCCAGCCGATGAATACTGGATGGATTTCCAAAGACATTTTTTTGGATTGAGTGCACAAGATCCAATACTTCTGGATGGATAGGGGTAGTGGCACTGTGGTCAAAATAATTCATTTTTGTTTAAAAATCAGTCGATGAAATTACGGCTGAAGGAGAGGTAAGAATGACCTAAAGGTCGTTGCGGATGGAGGCGAATTTGATTGTATCCTGTAAGTTTGTAAAGAAAGGGGCATTCCGTTCTGCCAACCGACTCAAAGTTGATTCTCGGTCATATTCATATCGATTCACATCCCATTTGATTTCATTTCCATTCACGGTGAGAAATGCCACAGATCCACGCTGGTCTCTATCGAAAGGTAAACCCGTTGCGCCTTGGCAAAGAATAGTTAAGTTTTCGATGATTTGATGTCTTGGAACATGAACATGCCCATGAATAAAAACTAAATTCTCTATAGTTGGATTTGCTTCCATTATATGGGTGCGCCAGTTCATTGCTTCTGTTACAGAAGGCGGTTTATCATCCCGTTTATACCAAGCGTGTGTGAACTCGATTAAGGTTGTCCCTATAATTTCCCGGTGAGCAATTTTCATTGCTTCACAAAAATCCCACCCTTCTTGGCCTAGCATTTCCGCAGTCCATTTTTCATTTTGGACAATGGCCTGGCAAATAGGATCGTAGGGGTCCATTCCTTCCAGAGATGGCAATTCGTCTTCCCAAAGTTTTTCGATCAAATAACGATCATGGTTTCCGCGAATGAAAATACAATCCGGGATTGCTTTAAGCATTTGCAAAGTTTTTTCAGGTTCAGGACCCAAGGCGAAGCAGTCACCAAGACAAATGATTTGATCGATATCATTTCTCTCCTCAATAAGAGAAAGGGCATGGGTCAATGATGCCAGATTAGAGTGAATATCGGTGATGATGGCAAAGGTTTTAGTAACCATAGTTCCTAAATATACCTTTTTCAGAATTTTAGGGTCAAGAAATTTAATTTGTTAGTGTGACATTTTTCACATTGGGGTTTTTTGGGTTCAGATGTAAACTCTTGCTAGGTGCAAGACGCAAAATATTAAGTTTATTTTAAAGTTCAATATTGAAAAATATTTATCAATTTATACTATGAAAAGTCAAAAACTCTCTATTTACGGAATTGGGAATCCTCTTATCGATATCGTGATTCAAGCTAAGGAGGAAGACCTAGATTCATTGAATCTTGATAAGGGTGTAATGCACCTTGTTGATGAAACAAGACAAAAAGAGATTATCAATTATTTTAATGATAGTAATCCTAAATATTTTCCGGGTGGATCTGCACCCAATACATTATTAGCTTGCGCTGGATTTGGCATATCCTCACTCATTGCTGGGAAAATTGGGCAAGATGCATTCGGCGATATTTATCTACAGCAAACTGAAAAATTTGGTGTTATTTCTGGTTTGGTGCAGGGAAATGGTCCTACTGGTTCTAGTATAATTTTGGTTACACCTGACGGTGAACGAACAATGAACACCCATTTAGGTATGTGTAAAGAATTCTCTGAAAATGATGTTGATGCTAGGAAATTATCTGAATCATCTTATTTTTATTTTACAGGATATATGTGGGATACTGATCCCCAAAAGTCAGCCATTAAAAAAGCGATTACCATTGCAAAGGAAAATAATGTTAAAATTGTTTTCGATGTAGCAGACCCATTTGCTGTTGATAGAAACAAGGATGATTTTTTACAGATGATAAAAAATGATGTGGATGTTGTTTTTGCAAATCAGGCCGAACTTGCCATTTTGTTTGGTATGGATAATGTTAATTCATCCGCTAACGAACTGATGAAAATTGTACATCGTGCTGGAATAAAGCTTGGGAAAAAAGGTTCCCTTGTTTTGGATGATGGAAAAAAACTACATTTGCCACCTCAGCCCATATCGGCAATTGATTCAACCGGTGCAGGTGACATGTATGCAGCAGGATTTTTAGCATCTATCTCTAAAGATTATTCTTCAAAAAGGGCTGGAGAGATCGGTGGATTACTGGCTGAAGAAATTATTCAACAAACAGGAGCACAATTCGAAGTTGATAAAATAAACGTTTTAAGATCAAAATTTTTCGAATAAAATTTTAATATTAAAACTTCCTACATTTTGTTACAAACCTGTTTATACAATTCCTTGGATGCACAAACCGACTTCCGGTAAATTATAAGACTTTAATCCTAAATTTATTGAGGAAAATATGCTAAATAAAAAATCAATTTCTCTGGCGTTACTTTTTACATTAACTATGCTTATAGTAGCATGTTCGAGTCAGGAATACACAACTGCAAAACTAGCGATTCAGCAATCAGATTTTGTGAAAGCTGCAGAATGGCTACCCAAAGCCATGGCTGTAGAACCTGATAATCCTGAGATTCCAGTATCCATGGGCGTAGAAATCCATGCAAAAGATAAGGACTGGACGAAAATGGTTGCCATGTTTGACAAAGCAATGTCTATCAATCCTGATAAACAGATTGAAGTACGTGGCTCTTTTATTTCTGTTAAAGATGCCGTAAATAATTACATTGAATTTTACTGGGCACAGGAGTTTAATAAAGGTGTAGAACAATTTAAAAAAATCCAGGATGATCCTGAGAATAAACCGGAGTATCTGGATATTGCGATCGACTATTTTCTAAATGCAGCCATTATCATGCCATCTGACGCAAACACCCATTCAACCCTTGCAAAATGTTATTTTGATAAAGGAGATAAGGACGCGGCAAAAGAAGCGGCATTAACTTCAGTAGAAAAAAATCCAGAAAGTTTTGATGCCAATTTCGGTGCGGGCCAAATACTCATTCGTGCAGGTGAATCATCAGAGGTGGTTCTACCTTTTTATGAAAAAGCAGCATCCATTGAACCATCCAACAGCAAAGTATTAAGGGAGTTGGCTGGGATGTATTACGATCTGGGTCAGAAGGAAAGATCAATCGAAGTGTTTGAAAATGCAATCTCAAATGAGGAAGAAAAAAAAGTAAAAGCCAATCTTTACTTTAACTTGGGCGTGATTCATAATCAAATGAAAAACTACGAGGACGCTGAGAAATCCTTTGACGAAGCATTTTATCTTGATGATGAGGATTACGAAGCACTAGAAGGAATGGTTCTTATTTATGATAGTTTAGGCGATCAATATTTGAATGGTGCTGAAGGATTTGAAAAAGATATGAATGAAGCCTATAGATGGTATCGTAAAGCTGAGAAAAAAATTAAAGATGCGCTTATTATTAACCCTGATGAATCAGATGAGTATAAAAAAATATTGAAACAGTTAAGATATAAAAAGGGAATTGCTGAAGGGTTTTAATGGGTAAAACCAGAAAGTTGAAACGCTGAAACCTAAAATATTATTTCTGCTTTAACCTTCAATTTTTTTGATCTTTCAGCTTTTCACCCTATCCGAGTTTTTTTCGTTTATTTAAATATTCTGTGAGACCAAGATCCAGGTTCTGATCTGTAAAAATAGGAACATAATCAATCAAATGTTGGCGGCATTCTTTTTGATAAAATTTTTGTAAGCCCGATATCAGATCAGTATAGCTGGATCGAATATGCCAAGGTTCCGTGGTAATCTCTTCCCCGGTTTCCATATCCAGGAATTTCGTCCGGGTGTTAAAATCAAATTCCAATTCTTTCCGATCTAAAATATGGAAAACAATTACTTCCTGTTTTTGATGCCTAAAATGTTTCAACCCATTCATAATCTGTTTAGGATCATCCAATAGATCTGACACCAAAACAACCAATCCGCGTTTCTTGATTCGTTCTGCCATTTCATGAAGGACAGGTTCGATCTTTGTATCATTCCCTGCTTTTTCGTCATCTAATTGGGTTAGGATTGCATTCAAATGACTTGGTTTGGATTTGGGAGGAATGAATGAATCAATTTTATCAGAAAACTGAACTAATCCTGCTGCATCTTGTTGGTTGATCATTAAATAAGACAAGGCAGCAATGAGTGAATTGGCGTAATTTAGTTTAGAAACTTTGCCGCTGGAATAGAGCATGGACCGACTCGTATCCAAAATTAAGTGTGCGCGAAGATTGGTTTCCTCTTCGTACTGTTTTACATATAGACGATCTGTTTTTCCGTACAATTTCCAATCAATGTGCCGAATTTCATCACCGGGTCCGTATGCACGGTGCTCGGCGAATTCCACAGAAAAACCATGATAAGGGCTTCGGTGCTGGCCAATAATATATCCTTCCACCACGAGCCGAGCCCGGAGCGCCATAGAATTGAGCATGGCAACCGTTTCCGGTTGAAGATATTTTCGTTTATCTGTTGGTGATGCCATTTTATTCCGTGATGGTATCCAACAATTGATTTAGAATATCTTCCACTTTCAATCCTTCCGCTTCTGCATTGAAATTGGGAAGCACACGGTGCCGAAGAATAGGTAAAGCCAGTGCTCGGATATCATTAATGTTAGGTGTAGGTCGTCCTTCTAAAATGGCTTTCGCTTTCGCACCCAACACCAAGTATTGAGAAGCACGTGGTCCGGCGCCCCAATCGACCGAATGTTGGATAAAGTCTGGAGAACCATCAGAATTAGGTCGGGTGGCACTCACAAGTTTTACCGCGTATTCCACAACATTATCTGCTACAGGAACACGTCTAACCAGATCCTGGTAGGATGCGATTTCTTCTTTTGACATGATTGCCTGGACCTGCTGCGTTTCAGTTGAAGTTGTTTCCCGAACGATAGCAATCTCATCTGTTGTTGAGGGATAATCAATTTTTAGGTTAAACATAAATCGATCCAACTGTGCTTCCGGTAGAGGATAGGTTCCTTCCTGTTCGATTGGATTCTGCGTGGCTAAAACAAAGAAGGGCTCATCCAGATCGTACGTTTGTCCTCCGGTGGTTACCTTATGTTCCTGCATGGCTTCTAATAAAGCGGCTTGTGTTTTTGGTGGCGTCCGGTTGATCTCATCCGCTAAAACGATATTGGCAAAAACGGGACCCTTGTAAAATCGGAAGGATCGTTGTCCAGAATTGGGATCTACATCAATAAGTTCTGTACCGGTGATATCACTGGGCATCAGATCCGGCGTGAACTGGATTCGTTTGAAGGAAAGATCTAAAACATCGGACAATGTTTTAATGAGTAATGTTTTTGCCAATCCTGGAACGCCCACGAGAAGGGAATGCCCTTTTGCCAAAAGTGCAATAAGCATATGGTCTAAGATATCTTTTTGTCCAATAATGACCTTCCCGATCTCTTGGGTAAAAGATTCTTTTGCTTCGGCGAGTTTCTCGAGAATTTCTAAATCTTGTTGTGTTTCTGTCATAAAAATATGTTTTTGTTAACTGGTTATTAAAAGGGGCGAAACTTACCGCAACGGACTTACCCTAAAAAGAATGAATCAGTGATGAATGGAAGATGGATTATAGAATATGGAATGAGGGGAAAAGTTCCTGCCTTAATGAATAATTTAATTTAATGTAACCCGTTGTGCCTATCAGATGTTTTACTAAAAACTACCACATTACTGTTTTAATGTGGAGTGGATTAACCATGTTAATCCAAGTATCAACACGGTTGATACAGTCCAAAATATTAAATATTTTAATTTTTAGAACTGTAATTGTCCTAATTCAATAAATATGCAAAACGGGTTAATGTAAATAAAAAATAATAAAGAGTTTCTCATTGAAGAATCATTTATTGGTTCGGAAATTCCAGCTCATGTCTGAAGCAGTTATTAGAGAATATAAACCACTCATTGGTCAATCGATCTTAGAATTGGAATCCTTTGCGAAAGCTATGGGAGAAAAGCCATTCCGTGGCCGCCAACTCTTTGATTGGATCTATCGCCAACAAGTAGATGATTTCTCAGCCATGACAGATCTGTCAAAACCTTTACGAGAAAATTTGGTAGGTGTTTTAATTCATCCACTTAAAATGATAAACAGTGATGTTTCGCCCTCCAAACAAACTCGGAAAATCCTCTTCGAATTATCAGATGGATATTTGCTTGAATCTGTATTAATGAAAGAAGGAAAGCGAATCACAGTTTGCTTATCCACTCAGGTTGGCTGTGCTGTGGATTGCGATTTTTGCGCAACGGCTAAAATGGGATTTATTAAAAATCTCACTGCGGGTGAAATTGTGGATCAATTTCTCCAACTCCAAAAAATGAGTGAACAAAAGATTACAAATGTTGTTTTTATGGGGATGGGAGAGCCTTTTTTAAATTATAAAAATTCCATTGCCGCTGCCGATTTACTCCATCATGCAAAAGGGATTAATATGGCAGCTTGGCGAATTACTATTTCTACAGCTGGCGTGGTGCCAAAGATTCGACAATTTACTGAAGAAAAACAGCCCTATAAACTGGCAGTAAGTTTGAATGGAACCACACAGGATCAACGGTTAAAAACCATGCCGATCACCCAAACGCACACCTTTTCAAACCTGATCAAAGCATCAAAAGATTATGCATATAATTCCCGTAATAGGATTACCTTCGAGTATGTGCTCATGGACGGTATCAATGATGAGCCTCAGGATGCAGAAAGGCTTCTTCGACTATTAGGATCGATTGAATGTAAATTGAATGTGATTCCCTATAATGAAATCGGCGGTGAGTACCGACGGCCTTCAGATGAAAAAATTGAAGCATTTATGGCACCCCTAAAACGAGCATCTTTCCCGGTAACTGTCAGGTGGAGCAAAGGGCAAGATATTGATGCAGGCTGTGGTCAATTGGCAACAAATTCTACTTCCCAGTAAATTAATAGCCACCAAGTGCACGAAGATTCACCAAGGGGAAAAAGCAAAGAATCTTAAGTTCTGACTAAATTTCTTCGCACATAAAAAAGATGATAATAGAAATGGAGCAATTATTTTTCTTTGTGATCCTTCGGGGTCTTATTGGCTAAATAACTATTGATAGGACTAGATATGAACATTCGACCAGAGATCAAAGACATTGAACAATCCATTATCGATTGGCGCAGGGATTTTCATCAATTTCCTGAATTAGCATTTGATGAGCACCGAACATCTAAGATAATTGGCGAAGCTCTAAAAGGAATGGGGCTTGCCCCTAAAATGAATGTTGGGAAAACCGGTGTGACTGCGGACTTGAAATTTGGTGACGGACCTACAATCGCCCTGCGTGCGGATATGGATGCATTGCCTATGCAGGAAACCAGTGGATTGGAGTTCTCATCCAAACATGAAGGTGTGATGCATGCCTGTGGACACGATGGTCATATGGCCATGCTATTGGGAGCGGCTAAAGTACTTACCCGGAATGGGAACGGATTCAAAGGCACAGTTCGGTTCATTTTTCAACCGGCGGAGGAAGGTGGTGGCGGTGCCAGATATATGATCGAAGATGGGTGTTTAGAGAATGTGGATGAAATTTATGGTATTCATGTTTGGAATTATCAACCCGTTGGAGAAGTTGGAATAAAAGATGGCCCAGTTTTGGCCGCAGCCGATATGTTTGATATTAAAATAAAAGGAATTGGTGGACATGGTGCTGCTCCTCAAGGAACCGTGGATGCAATTGTGGTTTCATCTCATTTAGTGCAAGCGTTACAAACAATCGTGAGCCGGAATACAAATCCGCTGGAAAGTACCGTTGTTACAATTGGAAAAATAACCGGTGGAAATAATTTTAATATAATTGCTGATGAAGTTGTACTCGTCGGAACTGCCCGTTCTTATACTGAAGAAAATAGAACCCTTATCAAAACACGAATGGCAGAAATAATTGATGGTGTTGCAAAGACATTTGGAGCGGAAATTTCTTTTAATTATGTAGACGGTTATCCACCCACTATAAATCATCTGGAGCCTTCAAATAAAGTATTAAAAGCGGCAAAAAAGGTAGTGGGTGAAAAAGCTGGAATGCCTTACTTATCTATGGGTGGCGAAGATTTTTCATATTATTTACAAAAGGTCCCGGGATGCTTTTTCTTTGTAGGGTCGGCGCCGAATGACCAAGAATTATTTGAAACGCCCCATCATTGTTCTCATTTTACTTTGGATGAACGCGCTTTATTAGTGGGCCCTTCAATTTATTTAAATCTGGTGGATGATATATTGGGGACTGTAGAATAAGCTTTAAAAGCTCTTGAGCAAGACTTAAGATTTATGCCAATATTCCCACTTATTAAAAGGGGATATGGGTTATCAAAAGTATGGATGCGAATTATAATTTAATATTAGCCAATTTTGGCGTTCTTCGCGACGAAATAATCAATACCCAACTGCAGACGTTTCTCCACGGCTATCGCCGCCACCATAAAACCCGTCTTCAGTAATCAATATTCCATTCGCTTCACCAATATAACCCCATTTATACGGCACCAAAGTATGTCCTTTGGATTCCAGATTTTGGATCACATCTCTGGATAATCCTCGGGGTTCCGTCATAATTATATCCGGTACCCATTGTGAATGGAATCGGGGTGATGAAACAGCTTCCTTTATATCCATGCCATATATCACCACATTCAAGATTACCTGCATGGTTGTTGTAATGATTGTGGATCCTCCCGGAGAACCAATAACGATAAATGGTTTTCCGTCTTTTAAAACAATAGTTGGTGTCATGGATGACAAAGGACGTTTGCCGGGTTGTATTGCATTGGCTTCATTCCCCACCAGTCCAAAAGCATTGGGCACGCCGGGCTTGGCTGAAAAGTCATCCATTTCATTATTTAGAAAAAAGCCGGCACCTTTTACCAAATGTCCGCCGCCGTAACTCAAATTGATGGTGGTGGTAACGCTCACGGCATTTCCCCATTGGTCTACTACAGAATAATGGGTGGTTTCTCGAGATTCATATCCGGGAGCACCGCTGGCAGATACAGCTGAACTTGGTGTGGCTTTTTCAAGGGAAATGTCCTTTATACGAGTATTTGCATAGTCTTTGGACGTGAGCATTTCTAAGGGAACATCCCAAAAATCTGGATCGCCCATATGTTCTGCTCGGTCTGCATACGCGCGTCTTTCAACTTCTGTGATTAAATGAATATAGTCAGATGAATTCCAACCCAAGGAATCCACAGGATAATTTTCCAGCATATTCATCATATTTACGAGCAGAGCACCACCGGAACTTGGTGGTCCCATGGAAATAATTTCATGACCTTTATAGGTTCCTGAAACAGGATTGCGATATACGGATGAATAATTTTTTAGATCATCCAGAGAAATAAGTCCATTTCCCCGTTCCATTTCTGCTACTATGAGATCAGCTACGGGACCTTTATAAAATCCATCCCGTCCATATTTGGCGATTTGTTTTAAGGTCTTCGCCAAATCTTTTTGAACTAATTTGTCACCCCTGCTCCATGGATTCCCGTTTCTACGTATAAAGATTGCCGCCGCCGCTTCATTGCGTTCAAAGAACCCTTGGTTTCCATTAAATCGCTGAGCTTCATAGTGGGAGAGATTAAATCCTTTTTCTGCTAATCGGATTGCAGGAGCCAGTGCTTGTCGGAGCGATATTTTTCCTGATCCATGATCTTCCAAAGCTCGAATTAATCCATCAACTGTTCCAGGAACACCGCTTCCTGCCCGGGAGAAAAGAGACATGCCCGGAACTACATTTCCACTGTCATTTAAAAATAAATCTCGATGTGCAGCGGCCGGTGCTTTTTCACGATGATCGAGAGTGAAATTTTCACCATCTGCCATGGCGGCCACAATAAATCCGCCGCCCCCAATATTTCCATTAGATGAAGATGTTACGGCTAAAGCGAATCCGACGGTCACGGCAGCATCCACAGCATTCCCGCCTTTTTTTAGGATTTCTATCCCAGCTTCCGATGCTTGTTTACTGGTGGAAACGACCATGCCGTTTTTTCCAAATACGGGATTGGAATTAGCGGCGTTGAGTCCGTGAAATGAAAAAAGAAAAATTGTGAGAAAAATGGAGATTTGTTTCATATCTAAGTATTGGTTTCTATGGTTCTTGAATCAATTAATTTATCAATTTGATTATCGCTATAACGAAGGATTTCTGATAAAATTTCATAAGTATGTTGACCCAGGTCTGGTGCCGGATTCTTTTCTATTTCGGGTGAGCCGGATAACATGACAGGCCCTCTTGCAAATTGAAATGTACCCACATCTGGATCTTCGATATCTACCAGTGCTTTCCGGATTTTAACTTGTTCTGATGTAAAGACATCTTTAGCCGTATAAACGGAGCCAACAGGGACTCCATTTTGGTTTAATAAGGTTTCAGCTTCGGACCGTGATTTTTGAGATAACCAATCTTCAATAATGGGATTTAGAAATTCGCTATTCTTCGCCCGATCGGTTCCCGTTTTGCTCCGCTCATTTTCTATGAGATCTTCTCGTTCTATGGTTACACAGAATCGAGCCCAAACACGATCATCTGGAATATTCATTGCAAGATATCCGTCCTTACATTTAAAGGCACCGCGGGGATAAAGGTGGGTTAATCGTCCCCGGTGTGGTTCTTTCCCTGTAACGGAATAAAGCATGGCCATCCGCTCGTTTAGAGAAATCATATTATCTAACATGGCACTATCTACAAATTGACCTTTTCCGGTTCTTTCTCTCATAAAAAGCGCTTGAGTGATAGCAAAAGATGTGCAGAGTCCGGTGTAAATATCCGCCATGCCGTAGATGGTCCAGGATGGGGGTTTGTCTTCAAAACCAACAAGGTGCATAATTCCACTCATAGCTTCGGCAACAATATCAAATGCAGGCCTTTTGGAATCGGGTCCTTCATATCCTTCCAATCGTCCAAAGCCTGAAATGGCTGCATAAATTAATCGTGGATTAATCTTTTTTAGATCATCATATCCAAGCCCCATTTTATCCACAGAACCGGGACGAAGGTTTTCTACAATCACATCAGCTTTTTTAACCAAGTCCCGATAAATCTTTTTACCTTCATTATTCCTGATATTCAGGGCGATGCTTTTTTTATTTCGATTATAAGCCATAAATCCACCGGCTTTTTTGATACCATCTTTTTCTGCAAAGGGAGGGATAGATCGGCGGGGGTCCCCAAGGC
>JAPYRR010000075.1 GCA_029936885.1 Fidelibacterota bacterium
TTTGTTTTGTTCATATATCTAGTTCCTTTGTCATAATGTAATGTTTACTTTACCAAAAACTAAACATATTTTGCAATATAGTCAAGTATACTATACAAAATAATTAGTAAACTTGATATACTTCTTATATAAGACAAAAAATTATTTACGGATTCACTCTGTCCTTAAAAAAGATTTCTCTTTGGTTCCCTGTTCCGAAATTTGATAAAATTTGGCTGCCCGCCAACCGCCATAGATTTCACCGAGATAAACAAACCCTGCTGCAATTCCAAAAAGAGGTCCCGAAATAGGACGTTCATTCTTAATGGCATTATAGGCCGAATTCCCAACCAAATACATCATCCACATGCCCATAATCCCATCCAAAACCCGACCTGCATATATCCGGCCCGACCCGGGAAGGATCGCTGACATAAGTGCGGCCAAAAGAGGAGACTTTTGAGTTTTATGCAACTGTTTCTGAAGGACCAGATCAATCAATCGTCCGTCGGGATCATGAAAAGGGCCTCTCAATTTTAAATGATAATGAAATGCAAACGGGCTGCACCGAGTGATTCGTTCGGAAGCCATGGCTCCACCGCGAATGAGGCCAAACCTTTTAACTGCTTCCGCACCATAATTGGAACAACTGGGATAGAATTGGCAATTGAATAAATTGGTGTTGTATGAAATACGTTGCCAGCCAGCGATGGGTAATAAACCAAATTTTTTAAAAATAGAAAGTTCGGATGATGCCAAAAGTGAATCGGCTGGATATTTTAATTGTCCGATTAATGAAGACAGAAATAAGATGATGAAGATACTTTTCATATGAAAAATTAATTAAAAATCTGGTAATCCTGAACCCATACCTTTTATAGATTTTACCCATGGAAAATACAATGGATACGATTTTTTCGAACCCGGTATATTTAGCCATTGCGGGAGTCCTTGCAATTATTTTGGTTTATGCCATTATTAAAAAGATTATTAAACTGGTTTTTACTATTGGTGTTCTGCTTGTACTCTATGTTGTTTATTTGAATTATACAGGTCAAGAAGTACCGCAGAATTTAGATGAGCTCAAAAAATCTGTTTCGAATAGTGTAAATAAAGTTAAAGACGTTGCCGCAGAATCGATGGAAGAGGCGAAAGAATCCACCAAGAAGATTGTAGAAAAAAAGGTGACTGAAAAGGTGAATGAAGTTTTCGGAGATTGATTATACTAATGCGAGAAGCCGTTCCTTGAGCCTGTCAAAAGGTCGGCGATAAAGCAATCTCCCAACTTTATGAAAGACTTATAACATTACCACGGTTTCTTCATTTCGACATGCTCAATGATCGAAACCTTGCGATTACATTTAAATAGAAATCCCAGAGGATTCTTCCGGAGATACTTCAGGGAATCCCAGCCCTGCAACCATTCCAAATACCATCATAAAAAGTAATATAATTCCTACTAAATAAAGGGTAGCAGAAAGAAAAAAGAATTTCTGGATTTTTTCTAATGCATCAGAAAACCCTTGGTCACTTTCATGAATGAAAGCATATCGAAGATGAGAAGACGCACCTGTTAATTGTAATCCCATATAGATCAGAATTCCAGCCATAATCAAAGATGGGATTATTATTGAACCAGCTCCCTTATTTCCAAAAAGCAATGGTATCGCAAATAAGCCATTAAAGGACCCTAACACAATATTTATGATTCCCAAAATTTTGGACCACCGAGATAAATTAAATAAAGTTTCTTTCCCGGATTCATCTAAATGAAACTGTAATGATTTAAACATAGCTCATCCGTATTTAAAGTAAATTACTCGCCAATTCTGCCAGTTCGCTCCGCTCACCTTTTTCTAAATTTATGTGGGCAAAAACATCCTCTCCTTTCATTCGGCTGATGAGATAAGTAAGACCATTTGATCGTTTATCCAGATAGGGATGATCGATTTGGTGAATATCCCCGGTGAAAATAACTTTTGTTCCCTCGCCCGCCCGGGTGATAACTGTTTTTACTTCATGAGGGGTCAAATTTTGAGCCTCATCTACAATAAAGTATGCCTTTTGTAAACTGCGCCCACGGATATAAGCCAAGGGTGTAATCAACAATTTATCATGTTCCAGCATTTCATTGATCCCAATAGATCTTTTATCATTGGACTTGAATTGGTGCCGAATCACGGACAGGTTATCAAACAAGGGTTGCATATATGGATCCAATTTGGATTGGATATCTCCGGGAAGGAATCCTAGATCTCGATTGCTTAAAGGAACAATAGGCCGTGCCAAAAATATTTGGCGATAATCAGATCGTTTTTCTAATGCGGCAGCCAATGCTAATAAAGTTTTGCCTGTTCCTGCTTTTCCGGAAAGTGTGACCAAATGAATACGGTTATCCAATAGCATATGTAAGGCAAAAGATTGTTCTGCATTTCGGGGTGTAATGCCATAGGCTGTGGGTTTATCTACACGGACAATCTTTTTTTCAAACGGATCATAAGCTACCAAAACTGATTTCTGTCCATTCCTTAAAATGAAATTCTCGTTTGCCAGAGGGTCCTTGATGGCAGTAACACCTTCAATTTCTACACCATAAGATGCATAAATATTATCAATCTCTTCTGATAGGACATCCTCAATAAGACGACTACCTGCATAAACTTCCCGCATATCATCAACTGCATCCGTGGTATAATCTTCCGCAATCAGCCCAAGAGATCTGGATTTAAGTCTCATATTCGTATCCTTGGTTACAAGGATTACATCTCTTCCGGGGTTGTCTATATGAAGTTTATATGCACAATTGATAATGCGATGGTCTGGGCAATCATCTTGAAAAGATACTTCCACATCCGGATGCCAATTATGGTTTACAACAACTTTGACCTTGCCGTCACTTTCTTTTAACTCACCATCTTCAGACCCAGTAGATAGATCATCGAGACTCCTTAGAAAATCTCGGGCATTAAAATGAATTTGTTCATTTCCACGCTTGAATTGATCCAATTCTTCAAGGACAGAAATAGGAATGACCACTTCGTTATCTTCGAAATGTTGGATGCAGGTGGCATCATGAAGGATCACATTGGTATCAAGGACAAATATCTTGGCTTGGTCTTTTGACATTGATCAATTTGGCTGTTGTTTAGTTTAAAGGATATGATGTAAGATTTAATCAGGCAGATTGAATTTAGCCGTTGAGACAAACCGTATCAAGACCAAGAGTGAAAACTTATGTTTAAAAATGACCTTTTAGAAAATAAGACAATCATCATTACCGGTGGCGGCAGTGGGTTAGGAAAATCCATGGCTACGCGATTTGGCGAACTGGGTGCGAATTTAGTACTCACCAGTCGCAGGCAAGAGGTACTGGATGAAGCAGCTCGTGAGATCAATAACCAGACCGGGAGTGAGATCTTAACCGTTGCCACAGATATTCGCCATTCTGATCAAGTCGGAGACATGGTTCAACAGGCAGTGGATAAGTTTGGGAAAATCGATGGACTCTTAAATAATGCTGCAGGGAACTTTATTTCTCCCACCGAAAAATTATCTGAAAATGCATTCCGTACTATTCTTGATATTGTGTTGGTGGGGACTTTCAATTGTACTCAGGCTGCAGGGAAAGTAATGCGTGATTCCGGGGGAGGTGTAATTTTGAATATTGTTACAACTTATGCTTTCACTGGTTCTGGATATGTAGTGCCCTCTGCTTGTGCCAAGGCAGGTGTATTGGCCATGACCCGCTCACTCGCTGTGGAATGGGCAAAATATGGGATCCGATCCAACGCCATCGCACCGGGACCCTTTCCTACAAAAGGCGCTTGGAAACGGTTGGTACCGCCGGGACTCAACATCGAGAAAAAAATGATCGAACGGGTTCCCCTAAAACGATTTGGTGAGCATGAGGAGTTGGCAAACCTAGCATCTTATCTCATGGCAGATGAATCAGGATATATGAATGGAGAAGTGGTTACTATGGATGGTGGTGAATGGCTAAAAGGCGCAGGTCAATTCAATTCACTAGAAAAAATTCCTAATCTTGCCTGGAAAGCAATGGATTATGCTAGAAAAAAGAAAAAGTAATCTTAGGGCATAAATTCAAACATAGAATCAAGAATCTGATAAAGGACTAAACTATATAAAAATGCCAGTATAAAAAGAATGGCTGGTGTAACCCTGAACTGTATTCGGAATTTGCTATGTTTTTTCTTATGATTATAAAATTCGATTAAGCCATCCAGAGTCGCTTTGCTGAAATAGACCCCAATAAGAAATACGGCAAGTAGAATGCCATGGTCGAGGGCAGAAAGAGAATTGATCCAATGTCCTAAACTCATAAAATTTTCTTTAAAATCAATTTAAATTCAGCCAAAATCATGGCGGTAGCTCCCCAAACTATTTCATTCCCCAGATCAAAATAGGGAATGTTCACTGGGAATCCACGCAGTGTATCTTTTTTAGTTTTTTGTGTCTCATCTAAAACGAAATCTTTCACCGAAGCAGAAAATATTCGTTCTACTTCTTTATCATGGATGGATGTCATTGGCTCCGATTCAATCCAACCGATGAATGGAAACATTTCAAATCCTGATACGGGAATATAAAAAGAAGAAAGCGATCCTATAAGGTGAATATTATTTTTTTCCACCCCAATCTCCTCATGAGTCTCTCTCAAAGCTGCATCATTCAATGATTCTCCCTTTTCCACAACGCCACCCGGAAGGGAGATCTGCCCTTTATGGTGATCTACCGTATCCGTCCGTTTTGTCAGATAAAAATGCCAATCATTATTTTTTGGAAATAATAGGATGAGAACAGATGCCGGGATTCCTTTTTTATTAAAATTAATTTTCGGAAAAGGAATCCGAGGTGTTACCATCATAGTCTCATGGGCGTTTCTTCCGGGCATTGACTCAGAAAGACGTTTGGATAATTTTTTAATAAATAAGGAATTCACAAGATTAAAAATTATCCCTTTTTAGATTGATGTACCCGAAGTTTCCTACCGTCATTATGAAGAAATATAAACATATCATTTGGGATTGGAATGGGACTCTATTAGATGACCGATGGCTGTGTGTTGAGGCAATTAATCAATCTTTGGACAAACGAAATATGCCGACCCTTTCTGAATCCCAGTATAAAGAAATATTCTGTTTTCCAGTCAAAGATTATTATAAAAAAGTGGGATTTACTTTTGATCAAGAACCGTTTCATGTAGCCGGCGATGAATTTGTCGCCTATTATGGCAATCAATTTAATCGGGTGGATCTCCACGATGAAGCAATACCTGTTTTAAATAAAATAAAAGCAAGCGGACGATCTCAATCTGTCCTGTCCGCAGGAAAACAGGAATTCCTGAATGACTGGATTCAAGAACACAATTTGTCAGATTATTTTATAAAAGTGTTAGGGATTGATAACCAATATGCTACGGGGAAAACAGCTCTTGGTCTGGCCTGGATGGATGAATTGGACTTTGATTCCCATGAGGTCGTGATGGTAGGTGATACCATCCATGACAGCGAAGTTGCGGATGCCATGGGCATTGATTGTGTGTTGGTGGAAAATGGCCACGTAAGTCGGGAACGATTAGAAACAACGGGAAGAAAAGTGCTCTCTAACTTAAGTGAATTTTTAAAAATAATAAATTAGTGTGTGAGTAAAATGAAATATTCACTATATATCTTGGGGTTCATTATGGCTGTAAATGCTCAGGATTTAAAAACGGTTAGAGATGAAAAGAATGATACGGATATGTTGGTGGGTATCGGAAGGCGATCAGATATTACGGCAGGTGAATATGCCGAATGGTACACAAACGAATATGATGGATATCAAGGCGATGAAGGAATAATATCTGCTTCAAAAGATTTTTTAGATCAGATAAAGATTGAAACATTTCTAGGAACTTGGTGCGATGACAGTCAAAAAGAAGTTCCTCGGCTTTATAAAATATTAGATCAAATGCAATTTCCCGCTGAGGAGATGGATCTAATCATGGTTGACCGGGATAAAAAAAGCGGACAGGGCTTGGAAGACGGAAAAAATATTCATCATGTCCCCACAATAATTATTTATAAAAATGGTGATGAAGTTGGTCGAATTGTCGAATCGCCCATTGAATCTCTAGAAGAAGACATTTTTAATATTTTAATTGGGGCACCACTCGAACATAATTATCTTGATTGGGAGCCAGAAAGTAGGGATTAATCGGCCAAATCTGCGATGAGCAAAACATCAAAAATGTCAATCTTGCTATCGCCATTCACATCCGCTGCCAGAAATGATTCTGGTGAAAAATCAATAAATTCCAATATATAGTTCGTACAAAATATTATGTCCACCACTGTGACCGAACCATCCCCGTTTACATCACCCAGATCCTGCTGTTCGGCATCTTCGGATAAAACCACAACTGTGATTATCTCCGTATCTGTTTCGTCATTAAGGCCGGTGACAGTGAGTGAAACTTCATAGATTCCGGGATCAAAGAAATGGAAAGTTGGATGTTGCTGATACACATTTATTTCATCTAAGAATACCCAGTGCCAGTTCCCGACAGGCCCTTTTGAATCATCATAAAAATGAATCTTCCCAGGGGCAATTATAGTTGGATTTGCAGCTCGTGGAATCGAAGTTAATGAATGGAGTTCTCCGATAATTGTATTTTCCATTTGAATGCCAGCCATGGCTACGGGTGTTTCCGTAGCATAAACCTGTATGTATTTAAAATTGTTTGGATGCATAATGGAAATGGGGAAACCATCGAAAGATTTAAGACTATCCCATTCAATCAAACCAACATCATCAAACCACGATCGGGACTGACCTGAGTTGGGAA
>JAPYRR010000076.1 GCA_029936885.1 Fidelibacterota bacterium
GCCCTTTGCATCACTCATTATTCTATCCATAAATGCCCAATAGCTGTTACTATGATTTTTATATCAAGCATAATAGGAATCTACCAATTATCCCATAACCAAAAACCCGCTAATGTGGGTAAGTGTTGGCAGAGTAGTGACAAAAATAACCGCCCCATCTACACTCTGTTATAATAGACAAAAAGGCGAGGTTTTCTATAGGGCCATCTCCCACACATAATCATACACTGCTGAACATTTTCCATCAAACACATCTTTGGAATACGCTTCCGGCAGCCCATCCAACACTTCTTCGATGGCAACTTTTACACCAGCGCGAGTTTGCTGTTTCTTTTTCCAATCCAACACCATTTTTTCTGTTTGGAGTGTTTTTAATAATTTCCGGGCTATGGCTTTGACTTGCTTGGTCTCTTTTTTATTCAGATTCATATTCGGTTTTGTGAGTAAATCAAATACGGCTAATTCTTCTTCATTCTCTAATTCTTCTCGGATATAACGCTGTTCTTCGTGATTGAGTTCCTGGCTGAACTTGACCAGATTCTCGAAGAGTTCATCCAAATTCGCTGATCCACTCAAATATTCTTCAATCATTTCCTTATATCGTTTATGGAAATCCATTCGTGATTTATTCTTTGAAATGAGTGAATCCAATTTCTTTTCAATCATACTTTTGAAACGGTCTATTTCAATACGCTTCCGTCCTTTTTCATATTTCTTTTTCAGTGCATCAAAATCCACTTGGGATAAATCATAAATATGGCTGCCATCTTCCGATTCATGAATGGCGTATCCTTCCACACATGCATCCAAAAGCTGATCCACTTTTTTGGTCACATAGGTAATGTCAATCGGTTCTGTAATATCAATCATTTGTTTGACAATTTTGCGAATGAGATAGGCCAGTTGCCCCACTTCCTGTTCGATGGGATCGGGAAGATAGGCTTTGTAAAGAAGGGTGACTTGATCCGCCAAACGCCTGAATTCTTTTTTATGCTCAATCAAATTCTCCACCGCATCTTCTTTCATAGCGGTGCGCTCAAACACATCTTTTGTATCTCGAATCGCTATCAAATCCACATTTTTTGAATTGGCAAATTCTACTGTTTCATCGATGGCAGTTTGGAGTAAAGATTTAATCTCATCCTTATTTTTGATGGGCATCTCGCCTTGGTCTTTTCCCGGATCAGCATAAACAGATAATGCTTTTTCCAAATTCCTGAAAATGCCCACATAATCCACAATTAATCCATTGGGCTTATCGGGAAATACGCGATTAGCTCTGGCAATGGTTTGCATGAGTGTGTGATTTCTCAATGGTTTATCTAAATATATGGTGGAACAAGATGGTACATCAAATCCCGTCATCCACATAGCGCAGACAAAGACAATCCGAAAGGGGTCATCCGGATCTTTAAATTTTACATCCAATTCTTCTTCAACGATTCTCTTCCGGTGGGGCTTTATATCTACACCTTTCTTCCGTAAATCGTCAATTTCATTCTGGCCAGAAGAGACCATCACCGCCATATCCGTTTCTTCCATATAGGAAATAGATTCAGCCAAAACTTCCAATTCATTGCCAACAGTATTGGGAATTTTCGTTTTGAGTGTATTGATTTTAGCTTCCCACTGAATCTGAACTTTATCAAACAATTTCACCGCCGTGGCTTTATCAATGGCAACCACCATGGCTTTGCCCAAATGTCCCCGACCCATAAAATGCTCTACAATATCGTTTGCCACTTTATCCAACCGGTCGTCCCGAGTGACAATATGATACATCCTGCTAAAATACCGCTCCAATTTCTTTTCTTGGGATTCATCCAACATAGCTTCGTCAATAATGGTGGTCATTTCATCATTGAGAAATTCTTCGCCATAGGCGTTGAGATGGACTTCCGGTAGGCGGTTTTCGTAGTAAAGCGGAACGGTGGCTTTATCATCTATGGACTGTTTAAAATTATACATACTCACATATTCACCGAAGACTTCCCGTGTTTTCTGCTCTTCTCCATGGATGAGCGGTGTTCCCGTAAATCCAAGGAAAGATGCATTGGGCAGTGCATCACGCATATTTTGTGCCATCACGTCATATTGGCTGCGGTGGGCTTCATCGGTAATAATAATAATGTCGTCCCGATCGGATAAAACCGGATGGGTTTCACCATTATCTGTGCGGAATTTGTGTATTAGCGTAAAGATATATCGGTGATCTTCCGTGAGTAATTGTCGTAAATGCTTTGCACTATCTGCTTGGACTTTCTCTTCTGAAACGGCGCCGGAATTCTGAAATGTTTCATAAATTTGACCATCTAATTCTGTTCGATCTGTGATTATCACAAAGGTCCAATTACCGGGAATTTTCCGCAAAACCTTTTGACTAAAAAATATCATGGATGCACTTTTCCCCGATCCCTGCGTATGCCAAAAGACGCCCAGCCGTCCTTCCGATTCTTTGGCTTTACTCACTGCTTCAATGGCATTGTTTACACCAAGGAATTGATGATTCTTTGACACCATTTTCACCAATCCGCCGGGCACATTCATAAAGAGCGTAAAATTTTCTACAATATCCGTGAGCCGTTCTTTTGGACACGTAGCACGAATGAGCGTATCCAAATCAATCACGCCCGTTTCACCTTCATCATTAATCTTTTTCCAATCAGCGAAATGTTCCCACTCTGCCGTAACGCTTCCCGCTTTGGCTTCTGTTCCATTAGAGAGCAACACAATGCCGTTATACCAGAGCAAATGGGGAATAGTATCTTTGTAATCCCGTAGATTTTCTTCGTAGGCGTGTTTAATATTTTTATCCGGATTTTTCAGCTCCATAAAGAGCAATGGAATACCGTTGATAAAGCCAATCAAATCTGGTCGTCGTTTATACATATCGCCGGCAACCCACATTTGGCTCACCAATAGAAAATGGTTTTCGTTTGGCGCCGACCAGTTGATGAGTTGAACCTTCTCATCCTGACGCACACCGTCTTTATCCCGAAAGGATACTTTAACACCATCTTTGAGCAATGTATAAATCTGCTGATTGGCTTTCGCCAGAGACATGGTGGACCGATCCCGAACCAATTCATCTTTTGCCGATTGGAACGCTTCGTCCGGCAGATCAGGATTTAAAAATTTAATAGCATTAAAAAGATAGCGTTCCAAAATTACTTCGCCGTGATGATTTCGTCCCAAGATGGTAGGGTCGCAGTCTATCTCATGTTCGGCATAAATAATATCCCAGCCCAGTTCTTCAAAGACTAACATAGACGCCAACTCCAACTCCGATTCTGAATTGGGCTTCACATTCTCAAGTGCCTTCAGAATATCTTCTCGTGTCATCCAATATCTTCGCTATGTTTATCAAAAGACTGATTAATAAGAAACATAACATAGTCTATTTCAGTAGAACTGGCGAAAGCAACTTCTACATCACCGTTACCCCAGCGACCCAAATTTGTGATATTCTTACAAATTCCTTGTGGATCATTGATTTCATCAAAAGGCATATTTAAAGATAAACGCAGTCGCGACCTTTGGGGAACAATATCAACAAAGTTGGTCGTTGTTTTATAGGCTATGTATAGTTTTTTGTAATCTTCTTTTACAGTAGGATCCAGATTTAATATCCGATTTCTAATAAGGTTGAAGAGATCCAATATTTCACCTTGTAAATATTTTGAATGATCTGCAATTGAATATTTAGTTGATTTATCTTTTTCCGGTACTTTGCGATAATGAGTTAAAACTTCTTCTGACAAGTTTGGTACTGTCCAAATTGACAATGCTTTGTTAGCCAAATCATTCGATCTATTTAGGATAGTTTCTTCATTCCAAACGTGTATATCTGCTATACTTCTATTTAAACGAATTGGACTATCCACAAAGCCACCATCCATTTTCCGCTTTTCAGAAAACGGACGGTCACTCAATTCAGAATTGTAACCTGTAAGTGTCAAGTTTCCAAGTGTATGTAAGTAGGTTGCCTGAACCGTTTGCCAATTTTCTCCGAGATCTCGTTTCCACTCATCCGACAAATTCTCATTTTGGGGCATAATATGTTCAATGGTATAATCATCCACCTGTACCAATTCTTTCCGTTTAAAGTTTTCCAGCTTCCGTAAGAGATAATTCCTGGGTCTGAAATTGTAAACATCTTTAGTTAAAAAAGCCTGTTTGAACTCTTCATCATTTGGAAATCGTCTGTATGAATCCAGTAATAGAAATTTTGCTTTTACACTTTCCAAATAATTCTCTTTATCCAAGATGGATTTTGAAAAAGTAGCAAATGTCTTATTCATTGAATTGGTGGGAATACCACAGATTGCACGCCTAAATAAATAACTCTCAACCAATAGTAAGATCTCGATTAATTCCGACTTATCTAATAAATCATTCTCATAATCTTCAAATACTTCCATTAAAAACGGATATGGGACATCATACTTCAATATATCAATATCATGCAGTACTTTTCGAATTGCAGGATCATCTTCTTTTTGCAACATCAACTTTGTGAAATGCTTTGAATAATGATGAATATCTTGGACTATCTCTTCAATGGGTACGCCATTCTGATTAGAATAGCCCTTAAATGCTTCATAGACCAAAGCCAGTGTTGGTATGGTTCCTGCGTTGGACTTCAAGGTCAAATAATCTCGCATGAAGCGATCAAAATGCTTGGTATAATTGGCTTGGCCAAAATCCTGTTCCATCATATACCAATAGGATTCGTACAGGTGCTTTTGTTCTTCTGGATCAAGACCCATTAAAATGTAATTTCGGATTAAGTCTGCTTGGGAAAGATCCAATCCGGTTGAGTTTAGGCTTTCAAATATCAGTTGAGGATTATCATGATCCCGATCCAGGGATATATCTACAATTACCAGCTTGCGCAATCCCTTTATGAGCTGCTCAAGAGAGATTTTACTTTTAGCAATTTTATCTGCAAAAAACTGATAATTTTCCTGAATCCGAAAAGAGTGTTGCGGGGGCAGGTCATTGTTTTTAAGCAGATTCCAAAAAGTCTCTTTATCGCTTCGGGTCAATCGAAGTTTAAAGAATAAATCATCCGTTTCTTCACTGTTGAATAAATAATAGTTCTTGATTTTGGAATTGGTCATACCGCCAATGCTCTCATCGTCTTCTATGGCATCTGCAACAGCAGAAAGCAGTAGAGACAAAGTTGTTAACCTTTGCTGTCCATCAATAACCAACAATTGCGATACAGCCGCAACTTGATAGATGCCTTTTTCGATATAAACAATAGACCCGATAAAATGAGCAGGGATTTCATCTTTTTGTGAAACATTCACAATATCTTTCCAAAGCTGGTTGCACTCTTTTGTAGTCCAACTGTATGTACGCTGATAAATAGGGACGACAAACTGTTTGGTGCCTTCTAAAAATTTTAAATAACTAACTTCAGTGGCTTTCATAATTATGATTCTCCAATGTTAATATCTAAATCTGATACATCTACTTTACCGGAAATGAGTTTTGGCAAGAGCAAGTCCCGGGTTTGGCGAAGATTTTGGTCCTTCTTTTTCAAAATACCAATTTCTTTAAACATGGGTTCAGCAAGCGTTTCAAATTCTTCTATTAATTCAATCTTTGGATCAACGATTAAAATTCGTGCTATGTCTTTTGGGTAAACATGTGGCTGTGCAGATCCCCTTTGTAACCGAGTAATTTCTTTTTGCTTAAATCTTACTAAAGAATAGTAATAAAAAATATTTAGTGTCATTTCTTTGTTTATGTAAGAGCAATCTGAAGCCCAAATATCTTTAAAAAATAAGTTTATATAACCAGCATTTGCACCTGAAGCACTAATAGTTATAATCGGTGAAGTTGTATTTGATTGGTTGTGGAAATATGCTGGTTTGATACCTGCTGCAACAACCGGTATATCTCCATCAATAATTTGTTTTTTGGTGATATTTTTTCCGCGTTTGAAAATAATCTTTTCACCAAATTCTTTCACTTCCCACCCCTCTGGAATCATCCCCAGTTCGCTTTCAACCAATTCATTATTCTCATGGCCAGGATACTTGAAATCCACAAACCATTCTTTGTAGATCCGCTGGGCCATTTCTTCCAGGATCTGGATGCGTCTGGTGTTGTTTTCAATTAGTTTGTCATATGAAAGAAGCAACGATGCAAATTTTTTCTGAACAGCAAATTCTGGATACAAAATAGTTAAATATGATAAATCGTTATTATTTAGACTAGCACGAGTAATAAGTGTGCATAAAGATGAAGCTTTAGTACGAAAATAGCGGCTTCTGAAATAATATGCCGCATACTCAGGTAATATGTCATCAGTAATGGGTCTTAACCTTTTTGCAAAACCATTAAAAGTTGCATTTGGATAGGTTTTTAATGCGACACTACTTATACCTATTTCATCTACAGTTTCACTTGTCCTTGTTAAAAAAACATCGCCTCTTTTTATCGAACATTTGTTTCTTTCTTTTTCCGTTGCATCCACTAGTTCATCTAGGCGATTTGGTAAATAATAATTATTAAAGATTGTCTTATATGACAAAAATGGGTAACCATATCCAAAAAACTTCTTCCCTTTACTTAAGCCAGAGCTAAAAGTATAAAGTGCATTTAATTTTGTTTCTTTAAAATTCAAAACTATTCTAACAGTTTAGAAATATTCTTACTGATCTTATCTTCAAGTTCTTGTGCTTCTTCATTTAGAATATTCAATTCTTCATTCAGTTCTGATAACCGTTCGTTATAATCCACACCATCGTCTTCTTCATCAGCCACACCTACATAT
>JAPYRR010000077.1:0-4416 GCA_029936885.1 Fidelibacterota bacterium
ATTTGTAACACCAATACCATTATCTGTATCCCACGTTGCGCCATAGATTGTACCATCATTATTGTTTGAAGTTTGGTCATTCAGTGTAGTGCCACTGCCTTCATTGAATTTGTATAGAGCAATCGTATTTTCATCAGGTTGCCAGTCACCATTATCATTATAATCAGATGCACCATATCGAGATATATTGCTTATCCTAATTTCATCAATAATCATTTCATTGAAAAAATACGGTCCATTCATCTGGGCTCCGATGTTCACTTGAGTTGATGTACTATTATAATATCCACTTTCACCACCTAAATAGACACCGTCAACATGGAGATACATACTTTCTGCACCAATATTCTGGGTAGTAACGGTGCGCCAATTGTCATCCGCTATAAAATCACCTACAATTACAACATCGTTAATTCCAGTATATATAACACCATTAACTTGCCAAATCCGCCAGCTTGAAGCTCCATCGTTTCCTCCAACTGATTTGGAAATTATAGCACCTTCGCCAGTATCGTTGGTTTTTAGCCTAACTTCAATTGTGTAGTCTTGTAGATTAAAACCAATTCCTAAATCCACATAATCATCCACTCCATCAAAACTCAGCGAGTAGTTCTGCCCAAGAACAAAAGAAAAAATAAACGCTAGAGATAAGATCCTACTGCGCATTGATCAACCCCTCGCCAAACCCTTTTATTTCAATGGGCTGGTCATCTTTATCTACCAATTCACTGGTACCATCAAAGGATAGGGTGGAATTCCCCGCAGACAGAGCTGTAAAAACGATCTCTGCCAGGCTCCCGGTACCGGAGACTGAAACAGAGTCGCTCCCCAGGAAGGATGTATTAATATCGATCAAGCCATTGGCTCCATCTACTTCAGAAATAAAGACAGGTGCTTGTTCCGCATCTGTAAAGAAAGAGCCCACATTCACAGATACAACCTGCAGCCTGGCTTTATCAAAACTGAACCGAACGTAACTGCCGGACATATTTTCTACACCCAATACAAAAACTTCCACAGAAAAACTTCCTCCTGCGTTCGTTTCAATTTCTTTGGGGTAAAAGGTTAGGGCCGGCGTTTCGTAAGTGACTTCTTCATCATCCAGGGGATTGTCAAAAACATCTTCTTCCGGGATCTCATTATCGCAGGAAAACATCAGCAAAATGGGTACCAGGATTATTAAATGTCTAAACGTTTTCATAAGTCAATCTCCCACTGGAGCTTTACTTGATTTGTCAGTGGAGAATATGCCAGTTGGAACGGTGATGATTTTGATGCTTCTTCATCGTCGTCGTCTGGTTTGGGTCCAACAAAAAAAGCATGAATTGTATTAACAGCCCAGAGCCCGGCTGATGCATAAATAAATAAGTTGAGTTGGTCGTTTGATGCCATCATATCGCTTCGGGCCTGGTCAACCAATATTTTATAATCTGCAATTTCGCTAGGAACCGTGGCAGCGTTATAATTGCTTAATTGTGTATTCCACTCGGTTTGAAACGCTAAATAGTCATTATTGCTTTTAGCTGCCATTCCAACCATCCCCGCTTCTAATAATAGGATTGCAAATCCTGAGCCTTTTTTACCGCTATATATTTGGCCAAAGCCGGGGATGACCAATGAGCGCATAAGTGCACCCACTTTTGTTTTTGGCTTTTCGCCCGGCGCATAAGCGGCGGCGCCTCTCTTTTGTTTGTCTAATAGGTCTTTCGGTGGTTCCAAATTCATGAGCAGCCAGGCCAGGATCTCTATTTCTACAATGAGACCGTCTTTGGGGCCGGCATAGGTTGAGCTTTGGCTATTTTCCGTGGCACCGGATTCTACAGATACATTTTTTACATCGATGGTATAGCTATTTCCGATTTTCCCAATAGCACCACTGATCATATATTGACACCCCAGGAGAGCACCCACCTCTACAGCACATTCATCGCTGGTACAACCGGATTGCTGAAATCCCTGTTCTTCAAGAATTTCTTTCATCATGGTTCGCTGGACCAAAATAACTTTATTGGTTTTGCCTAGTGCAGAGCTAAAACGGTCCGTAAGTGTCTTGGCTTCCCGTTCGTTAATACCCCGCGCTTCAAAATCCAATACAGCGGTTGTTTTCTTCCCTTCGCCAATCATGGATTTTGTTTCTTCATTCAGGGAGGTGTATTGAGCTTGTACTACACCCATTAAGACAACTGAAAAAATGAATACGGTTAAAGGTCTTTTCATTCTTATCCTTCCATTAACTATGGTACTTGATCTAATGATTTAAATTGTGACAGAAATTCTTTTTTATCGATTCAATTCTTTTTTTTTGGGTTTCCTTCCATTCTCCGTTTCGCGTGCGTACTAAACCTTCGTAGGTCTAATGGTCTTCCACACCCCAGTAAAGATAAATACTAGTATATGATTTTCAAAGACCGAATAAAGGGAGTGTGTTCCAGAACACACTTATGTTTATTTCGATGTTAAAGCCCAAGAACCGTCCCATCCATCGCCGGGTGGATTATTTTTATAATGCTCACATCGTGGTATATAAATGCGACTGGGGTTTGTCTTTCTCCCCGGGAACATGTCTTCTAATTCATCAGATTTTTTAAAGGCATCAATTGCTTTAGCCCACTCTTGATTCCGATATAATTTCAATGCTTCGTTGTAAGCAGGTAGCAATTTATCATACCCGGGTGGCATATTGCCTATTTCTGCAATAAGCTCAAACACTTGCGCTGGCTCTGTTTTTCCCATCACAATAACAAAATCCAGATCACGCCAAATAAATTTATCTTTGCATGCTTTGTAAGATTCTTCTGCCACTTGAATGTAAATACCGTATTGCTTAGCCGATGCCTCTAATCGTGCTGCCAAATTCACCGTATCGCCCATCATGGTATAATTCATTCGCATGGCAGAGCCCATGTTCCCCGTTACCATGGGGCCGGTATTAATGCCAATTCTATTTTGCATATGATGAACAATCTCCGGCCATCGTTCGCCCTGCCCCTGCCATTTTTCACGCAACTCAGCCAATCGGTCCTGCATCTTGACCGCCGTTAAACAGGCCCAGTATTCATGATCGCTTACGGGGGCTGGAGCACCATAAAAAGCCACAATGGCATCCCCGATATATTTATCCAACGTCCCCTTGTTATCTAATAAAATGTCTGTCATTTCTGTTAAATAATCGTTTAATAATTCCACCAGTTCAGATGGTGTTAATTTTTCGGAGAAACCAGAAAAACTCTGGATATCTGTAAAAAAGGCCGTGTGATACCCTTCAGTACCGCCAAGTTGAGGTTCTTCTTTATTATCAAACATCTGATCGATGAGTTCAGGTGATATGTACGTTCCAAATGTGTTTTTCAAAAATCGTTTGTCTTTTTCCACAACTAAAAAGTTGTAGAGGAATATGCCCAAATACGTACTCCCCATGGATAGGGTCGGACGGATGATCTCCCACATTACCTGTCCCGTGAGAAATTCATTATAGGTGAAGATCACCCATGCAATTATTGCGATCACTATGATGGGTAGCGTATATAGCGGTTTCGATGGAATACTGACCAAAATACCTAAGAATACACATATCATTAAGATGAGCCAAAGGTTCGTATTGGCGCTTGTAATGGAAACAAATTCATTTTGGAGGATACTATGAATCACATTGGCATGGATCTCTACTCCGGTGAATGTTTCCTGCACGGACGTATTACGCAGATCCATAAGTCCCGGCAATGAAGAGCCCACTAAAGCGACTTTTCCTTTCCAGTAGGACGGATCCAGCATTTCCGGATCAAAACAATACATATAAGGCAAATAATAGAATGTTTTATAATAACCGTAATAATTCACATACATACGGCCTTTTTCATCGATGGGGATTTCCCTCACGATTTTGCCAGTCGTATCCTGCATTGTTAAGATCAAATTATCAAAATCATAATCAAGGCCGTCATTGGGGACGCCAAGCACATCCATGGCTGCAGCCAGAGTAAGTGATGGATACACATGATTGGGACCTTCAAACCAAATGGCGGTAGGGCACCTTCTAATTATGCCATCATCATCTAGAGGAAAATTCGCGCTCCCTGTTCTGACTGATGCTTGCAATAAATCTATAAAGGTGTTCCCCATTCGGTCTGCTTTGGGAAGGCGCCTGGCCTGTTCAATCGGTAATTGAATAATATGATCCGGGCGGTCATATCCTTCTGGCTCTGAATCCATTTTATATAAAAAATTAAGGGTGTCTTCTGCATCAAACACCAGGGCATGATACGTTTTTTGACTTTCAAAAGTAGAATACACCACGCGTGTTGGATCGTTACTCGCTAAAAACTGATTCGTTACATCTGCGAGATGCTCATCTTGAGGCTCGCTGTCACTATTTAACGCATTGACCAAATCAAAATTAAAGGTGTTCTCCGGGTCAAA
>JAPYRR010000077.1:4516-6727 GCA_029936885.1 Fidelibacterota bacterium
GTGGGGGTTCGAATTGCAATATTTTTCTTTTCGCCAAAAGCGGCTTTTGCTGAAACCCAGATATTTCCTTTCTTCAAATTGGCGTTGAAATTTTTCACCATGGGTTTCACGTCTGCATCATTTAATTCCAGCTCTGAATTTTCCCCGAGTCGAATTTTACCACCACCCGTTAGGATTATTTCACATCTCGATTTTGCCTGTGTTCGTATAACGGTTCCCTCAAAAACGGGTTGGTTGGGTTTGGCTCTGGTCCAGTCGGCTGATTCTGATTTGAATTGTACTTTGCCAAGAGGTAAGGATATTTTTCCAAATTTTTGTCCTCCTGCCATAAGTAGGGATGTAAACATTAAAATATAACTTAAATTTTTCACGGTTCTTTCTCCAGGGGTTACCAGCAGTTTAAAACAACCTGCGATGAAATACCACAGTTGCTTGCTGTTATAAATAATAGTGTGTATATCACTCTGTTTATTCGTTTTATTCATAAGTTTTCAATATAATCGAGACTTAATTTAATTACTTATGAAATACACTTTAACATTCCTTTTGTTCGTTTTTTCCCTTCGAGGACAATGAGCTCTTTGAAGTAATCCATCTTTGCCGGTCGGCAATTCAGATAGAGGGGTGGGACTTTGGGCTGGACAAGTTATGTTTGGCTTGGATAACGCTGCACAATACATAGACTGGTGGCACGATGAGCTTCCCGGTTCTGGCGAAAATTTTGAACATGAGGGCACCCTTACATCTTTAACCTTTACGCCAACTTTAACAATTGGTCTCTCTAATTATTGGAATATGACCCTTGGTCAGACAATGGGTAATCGATCTATGACCTGGGATGGGGACTCTACAACAATACACCATCGTGATGAGGGAACAGATTCTGATTTTGCAAATGCCATTGGTGGTTGGATGGGTGACACAAAAGTCATGTTTCGATATTTAGTTTTCAACGATGGACAGGGTCCCGGAAAGCGGTTATTTCTTGGAGGTGGGCTGGTGATGCCGTCAAAAAACTCTCTAACATCTGACCCTTTCTTTTTACAAAGTGATGACAAAACTAAGCATCGTCATTTCAGTTTAAGCGAAGGCGTTTATAAGGGTGTTTTGGAAATACAGCTGTTTAAGAAAAAAATGACGAATCCTGTTTTTATGGGAGGAACAGCCATGGCAGAAATTCCGCTAATGGAAAATGAACATGGTTTTAAATCATCTCAATTGTATGACCTTTCATTCATCGTCTTTTCAAAACTTATTCCAAAGATTAATGCATCCTTGGGTGGAAATATGATTATTAGACATACAACGCCTTCCTTTTGGAACGGGTTAGAGGCGCCAAATTCTCGCGCCACTGTTGTGACGGTTGGCGGAGGCGCGTTATGGAATTTGGCTATAGGTGGCGTAAGTTTAAATATCCAGAAGCCTTTCTTTGTTGGGGGTGCTTTTTCAGGAATCGAGGGCGAAGTTGATCAGCGTGTGGGTGCCTGGCAACTATCCTTGAGCTATAGAAAGTTGCTTGATTATATGGTTCCATGGTTGGATCCACTGAAAAATTTATAAAATGTTATTTTAAATAACGATTCGTTATTTAAAAACTCGAGAGCCAAACAGGGCTGACCCTAGGCGTATCATTGTAGATCCTTCTTCAATGGCAATTTCATAATCACCGCTCATCCCCATAGAAAGTTCATTTATTCTTTGCCGGGGTTGTGATTGATTAATCTTGTCTTTTATTTCTCTCAACCGAATGAAACTTTCTCGTATTTCGTTTTTGTTTGATGTTCTGGGACCCACTGTCATGAGTCCGTTTATTTGGATATTCGACTCGTGAAAGCACGCCACTATTTCATCGAATTGGTTTGATAAAAATCCATGTTTTTGAGATTCTCCGCTGGTGTTAATCTCTAATAATATTGGGATTATTTTTTTTAACCGGCGTGCGGAGTTGGATATTTTGTTGGCCAGTTTTATTGAATCTACCGAATCAATTGTATCAAATAATTCTAGGCATTTATTCACTTTATTTGTTTGAAGATGTCCGATAAACCTGCGAGTGATATTTGGCATATTTTCGAAAGATTCAAATTTTTGAGAGGCTTCTTGAATTCTATTTTCGCCTATACTTTCCAACCCCGAATCGTCGCATTTTTGAATGAGAGAAAACGGGTGTGTTTTGGTAACGGCTATAAGCTGAACGGGGTGACTAAAGCC
>JAPYRR010000078.1 GCA_029936885.1 Fidelibacterota bacterium
CATATTAGAAAAAGATGCTGAAAAAACAGGACTCACTCTGGATGAAATTCGGACACGATCCTTCAAAAAGATTTTACAAGGGAGACAATCATGACCTATCAAATTACAACCCACGTTTTGGATTTAGTTCAAGGCACACCGGCAAATAATATTCCTGTTGTATTGGAAAAATGTGGCGATCCCGACACGTGGGAAATCATTGGAAAAGGCATAACAAATGATGATGGCAGAATTGATAATTTATTAGGCGAAAACGGTTCAGTTTCACCCGGGACCTATCGCTTAACATTTGACGTTTCATCCACCTTTGAATCAGATAGCTTCTATTCGTCAATCCCAATTATTTTTAATATTTCAGATACAAATCGGCACTATCATATTCCCCTCCTATTGAGCCGATTTGGTTATTCAACTTATAGGGGAAGTTAAAAAATGGAGTGGTACACATATACAATTTCTGAATACCTGAATTTGGCGTTTCGATGGTTTCACATTGTAGCAGGAATCAGCTGGATTGGACAAACATATTTATTCAATTGGATGGAAAGGACATTGCCGTTAGAAATTGATGCAAATGCGGATGACAATGTTTCTGGCCAGCTTTGGATGGTCCATGGCGGCGGTTTTTATTTAGTAGAAAAACAAACCAAACCAAAAGTGATGCCCCGAACACTCCACTGGTTTAAATGGGAATCGGCATTAACATTTTTAAGTGGATTTTTTCTACTCATTATTGTCTATTATATGGGCGGACTCATGCTGGAGCCGGATTCAGAATTAGGTGAGCTAACCGCTGCTTTGATCGGGATTGGCGTATTGGTTGTGGGGTTTGGTATTTATCGTTTATTGTGGACTTCACCCCTTGGGAAAAATGAGGTTGTAGGCTCGGCCGTTTCTTTCCTACTCGTTATTGGTTTATTTGTTGGCATGGATCAAATATTCAGTTCCCGTGCAGCCATGTTTCATATTGGCGCATTATTTGGTACCATCATGGCGGCCAATGTTTGGATGATCATTCTCCCGGCGCAACGGAAGATGATTGCCGCTGTAGAAAACAATCAACAACCGGATATGTTATTGGGAGCCAAAGCAAAAAACTGTTCAAAACATAATACCTATATGTCAATCCCCGTTATTTTCATCATGATTAGTAGCCACTTCCCGGTAAGCACTTACGGCAATACGGATAACTGGCTTATGTTAGGGATATTTATTCTAATCGGTTGGGCAGCAGCAAAGTGGATGAGAGGGTAAAAAATAGTGCTTTATTTTTTTATACAATAATGTCATTCCCATTATGAATTTCTTGTGCAGCCCGCAGTCCTGAAAATAACGCGCCTTGCATCCACCCATGGAATTCGGAAATATGTTCGCCGGCAAAATGGATCCTTCCTTCAGGGTCTCCCAAATACGAGCCAACCAATTCATCCTGCTCTTGAGTTGGGGATGCCCATGCTCCTCTGGACCATTTTTCATCCATCCAAGAAATAGAATGACCTACATCAACATGTGATTGAATACCCGGAAAAATATTTTCCCATCTATTGAGCACCTGTCCAATTCGATTTATTTCACTGAGTTGGTCATTTTCGAGAGCACGATTGCTCCTTAAATAAGATAACAGGATGCCTTTCTGTTTGCCCCGATTCCAGGATGGATGCCAGATTTCTTCAGGCCAATCCGTATTTGCGAATCCATTCAATCCCTCATTCTCCCAGAATCGATCATTAAGCTGAATAAAAACCCTTGAGGCGGGGGCATAGTCATAGCCACCAGATATTGCGGCTATCTTTTCTGGAGAAAGGGGTGGATTAAAAGTGATATTTTTTAAGACCGGGATGGGCACTGTACATAAAACTTTTTTCGCAGGGAACTCGGTGTTATCCATAACTTTAACGATGACCTTGTGCTGGCTTTGTTCGATTGATTTCACTGGATTATTAAGATAGATTTCTTCCATAAGTGATTCGGTAAATGCTTTTGGTAATTGATCTGATCCGCCAATTATTTTACTATACTCACTATGTAAGACTGACCCCGACCAGGGTTGGTCCTCTAAAAATTCCTCTGGCGGTATTAATGTCCGAACTCCGCCACTATAGTCTGCATACAACCCTTCATCCGGATAAAACGAATCAATCTTTAATCCAAAATAGTCTGCGTAGCCCAGTGTAAGATCGTGATTATAGGGAATCCTGGCAGCACCGGCTTCAGCGATTAGACCATCACTGAATGGCTCCCTTAATGTAAGAACTCGACCTCCGACTCTATCTCTTGCCTCAAGTATTGTAATGTCATGACCTGCTCTTTTCAGTTCAAATCCTGCTACTAATCCAGATAATCCAGCACCTATAATAACAATTTTAGTGGGTGACCCTATTCCCTGAAGAGCACCTGGCGAATCATCCCATGGTTCTGTGGGCGGGTCATCTTCACATGAAAAAAATGTTATCCCGGCCGTGGCAAGTAAACTTTGCCGGAGAAATTCTCTTCTATTTATTTTAGACATTCAATATAATCAATTAGGACAATTTGAAGTTATTCTTGATTTCTAGTACATTTCCATACAATTCCGCATGAAAAATATACTCCTAACTCTATTATTGATGTGTTCAACTCGGGCCGATATAATCCATGAATCGGGTGATTTACGCGAATTCTTTGGGGGAAATGCGCCCGGGAGTGCCTATGATAATTGGGTGAGTCATGTCCCTGAAGGCATAGCTTCGGATGGGTATAATGACTATGGTCCATTTTGGATGGATATTCAATCAAATGGTTTCGGGAGCCATAGACTTCTACCGGAAGGATCTCCCACATTGGATTATTGGAAACAGATTTTTTATCCGTTTATTTCAGGCGACACAACTTTGGTGGATTCTTTATTGACTGATTCACTTGAATCATTTCACTATGAATTGGTTATTTTTCAAGACACATCCTTAACCCGATCATATCATATCTTGCGTGAAAAATTAGATACATCATTTATTGATCTGAATCAGCCTACAATTCCTGAAGATGATGTATTGGGTAGTTTTATTAATGGCTGGGGATTATTTATCATTCAACCGGGCGCCAGTCGGGAACAAGTTTTGATCCAAGTCCCCCACCCCTGTGATGATTTTATAGCACCCTATATTGCAATGGATTTATACCTGGAGTTGGATGCATTTGGTTTTATGATAAATGGAGCAGGGAGAGAGGTCGCCTGGAACGAGGTGGGTTCTTATTCAAATAATAAATCTTTATCGGACCCTTCCCGAAACGAACATACTGTATTTCAGAAATTCCAAGAAAGCATAACTGAGCCATTAATTGGAGAAAACCCACACTGGCCTTTGGTTTTTGCTATGCACAGTTTTGATAATGAAAGTCATTCAACCCGGAAATCTGTAATCATTGCAGCGGGTGCACAAAACCAATTAACAAATAAACCCATAAGAGATATCGCAAACGATCATTTTGATATTGTCAATTTCACCGCTGAATATCCTATTTCGGCAGACCAGTTTGGGAATCCGGATCCATTGCATATCACCGAGTATTATGAAGTTTATTATGATGATGAAATGGTTTATGATAATGGGACTGAAGAATTTTCCATTGTCAAAGCAACTGAGTTAAGAGGACCTTCCAATGGAATTCAAATGGTAGATCTTCAATCTCAAATTAATGGAGGGTCTGTCTATGAACCTTGGGTTCATGTTGAAATGGATGAAAAACCAATGTTATTTGATAGCTCAAACATATCTGATGAAACCGTTTATTCTGAGGGTCTTTACCCTACTGGAATCCATAATTTTTCAATAATTAGAGAATATTATCACCCTTTTATTCAATCGGTAGAAAGTTATATAAATCATTGGGAAACATATTTAGATATTACTCCACCGGATTCGATCCCTTTTTTGATGGCCTATAATTCTGATGGGAATGATCTTGTATATCTTATATGGACACCTGTTGAAGATACCAATTTTAAATCTTATGAGATCCAAGTTGATTTGGATTCCGTTTCCATGAATTCCCCAGTTTTAGATTTAAATGATTATTCAAATCTCCAAAATATGAGACGCGACAATCAAACAATTTCCGGATATAACCATGACGATAATTGGCAATTTAGGATTAGGGCTGTGGATTATGCTGGGAATGCGGGTTCATGGTCCACAACTGTTTCAAACAGACTGCCCGGGCATAGCCCAGCTGACACACTATTATATTATAGTGAAACTAATTTCTCACCTACGAGTATATCCGACGAGGATATCGACAATAATAGTTATATGATTGACCTTGAAGATACATGGCCCGGGACAAGCCCAACATTTGTTCTTTTTGGGAATACTTGGAAGTCAGTTCAAATCGACCCTATTTACCCAGATACAGGATCAGTTTTTCATGTATATGCTCGAATTGACAGCATTTCAGAAATTCAAGCTATTGGCTTTTCAGATGGGATTAATGTAATTCGTTATTCATTAGCTGGGACACAGGGCTTAGATATTGAAGATTGGATCCCTGTTTACCAAGGGACCCAATCTATTGGTGAATGGACGTCCTATGAATTCCCTATTGGAGATGATTGGGTTGCATGGTTTGATTCACTAACAACCCTCACCGAAATTCAATTCATCAATGATCAAGATGATACCACTCAATCACCAGGAAGTATTCACTTTAGTTTCGTCCGGGATCTCACTCCTGATCTACCCATTGCTCCATTTGTTTCAATTGATTATTCGCTCGGAGATACCCGTATAGAAAATAACCAGGAAATGATTTCAGTCTCTTTTACTTCTACGATTATAGATACCGATTCATATTATTTTAACTATACATGGGAATTTGGAGATGGTGCAACTTCTAATACCCCTAATCCATCCCATGATTATATCCTAGAAGACGATCATGATTATACTGTGATCCTTACCGTGACTGACGAAACTGGCCTCCAAGATTGGGAGACCGTTATTATTGGCATTGATGAGGGAGAAAGTTCATTTCCACTTACAATGAATTTTGTAGGTGATATTATGATGGGGCGTACTTTTGAACAAACGGGCGGCATCATACAAACTCAAGGAATATACGCGCTCTTTGAACCCACGTATGAGATTCTTGGTTTAGCAGCAGACATTACAGTCGCCAATCTGGAAAACTGTTTATCGAATCAAGGGACTCCTCACCCTACCAAAAGTATTGTTTTTCGAAGTGCACCTGAAAACATAGCCGGTCTGATCTATGGAGGAATTGATGTCGTTTCATTGGCCAATAACCATATTATGGATTATATGGAACCATCCATGATTCAAACCCAAAATATTTTAAATGAGGTGGGGATTCTTCATTCCGGAGCGGGGATGAATAGTTATGAGGCTTATCTTCCAGCTTTTAAATCCGTTAAGGGACAAACGATTGCATTTATCTCATCATCCGACCGAACCGGTCAATATAATAATTATCAACCTTATCTTCAAGCCGGGGAAAATAAGCCCGGGTTTGCTTACATGACGCCGTATTACCTTAAACAACAGATTCAATCTGTACGAGATGTGTCCGACCTTGTAATTGTTGAGATGCATGCAGGCAGTGAATATTCTTATTCGCCTGGTGATAATTATGATTCTTTTGAACCTCCAGATGGATACGAAACAATGCGAATTAATCCTGCCAGTGAGGTCGGTTTTATCTCAGACCCAATGTTTGGAATTGAAGAAGAAGATTATTCACCTAGGTTAGATCGCCCTCAAATGTGGGACCGAGCAATCCGTCAATTCGCCATCGATGAGGGGGCAGATGCTGTTATCGTTCATCATCCCCATATTATACAGGGTGTGGAGATCTATAACGGAAAAATGATTGCTCATTCTTTGGGAAATTTCATTTTTGATCTGAGTTACGCAGAAACATTCCCAAGTATGATCCTAAATGCTGAAGCAAACGAATCCGGGTTCACGGATTATTCAATCACACCCGTCTTTATTGATGACTATATAACCCGCCCAGCAACGGGTGAACTGGGGAATTTTATCTTGGACAATATTGCAATGAGATCTCGGGAATTGGATACATACGTTCATGTAAACAACGAGACACAAAGAGCAAAAGTTATAATGGATACTTTATCTCTCATTAGCCAATATTTGGATTATTCCATTTGGGATCCTATTTGGGAAGAGACAGAAATAAATGGCGAAACATATTTTGAATCAAATCCATTACCCATTCCTGATGCAGGAAGTTTATCAACAATATTGGGCGGTTTCCAGTATATCACCCATTACAGATTAGGTCGTGAATTAATCTGGATGAAAAACTTTGAAGATGAAGGCAGTAGTCTATGGAATTTTAATAGTGATAATGAGTTTCTTCAGGATTCAATATTTCGACGAGGCGGAATCGCCGCTACCCAGTTTCGAAATGAAGATTCTCCTGATAATATAATAACCAATCTCGAAAATAGGATGCCATTTAAAAATGAATTTGATCACACAATTCATGGATATATCAAAACAGATAATGGGGAAAATGTCACTTTAGAGGTTCGTCTCTCTCAGGGAAGATCTGGTGAAAGTCTATTTACTGCATCCATGGGTGATTCTGTTCAAGGTACAAAAGATTGGCTTCCCTATTGGGGAAATGTACCAAGTCATGAAGATGCAAAATTTTTTAATATTCGGATGAATACTGATGTTCCCAACACAGGTCAGTCCCAATCG
>JAPYRR010000079.1 GCA_029936885.1 Fidelibacterota bacterium
TATTGGGAATTAATTAACCTTTGCTGTTGTTGGTATAGTAAACAAAAAACCCCGACCTCTCGACGAGAAAACGGGGTTTAAGAGAGCGGGACCGACGAGACTCGAACTCGCGACCTCCGGCTTGACAGGCCGGCGTTCTAACCAACTGAACTACGATCCCAATTATTCAAATACTTTTTTCAAAAAGCGAGTTCAAAGAACATATCGATTTAACTCGCGGCCTTCCCGCCATTGGCGGAAATTATTTACCCATCGAAATCCGTTTTCCGGATGAAGATGGGCGATTCCAAAAAACTAATGTTCTGAAGATTTATCTCGATAAATTAATGCTGCTGGTATAAATATAATGTATCCTACAAACAGCATAATTGGTGCTAGGGTCAAACTTTGAAAACTGTTTACTTCCCCAGCTGCCATAACAAAATACCCAATAAGAATTAGTGCAAGACCAATACCAAAAAGGATATAATTCGTGTTATGGAAAGCCCACGATTCGAATAGTGAATCATTTGAAACTTTGTCTTTGTTGTGAAATAACTGGCTCATTTCGGCGGAAAAATTACATTTGAAACCAAAAGCCCGAAAGGAGTATTTACTTAAAAAATAATTAGAAACTGAATTGACTTAGTTTAACGAAAAATCTTAAATTCGCCCCCCGAAAATGGTCAAATATTTAAAGAAAAAGAATGGTTATCTCTTTGGGGGGATAATAATTATATCTTCCTGGATAGCTCTGGTAGGATTAATATTATTTTGGCCACAGCAAAATCCCTATTCCTTAGCAAGGGTGACTGTGTATTCAGGGATGACACTGAGATCATTATCGAAACAATTATATGAAAAGAAAATTATTTCGAATGAACAAATGTTCAGATGGGCTGTGCAAATTATGGGGAAGGAGAAAGAAATCCCTGTTGGAACATTCAGGGTAGTGAATGCTCAATCGAATTATAAAATAATTGATCAATTGGTATATGGATCACCGGAAAGGAAAAAAGTACGCGTTTTAGAAGGTTGGTCAATGGCGCAGATTGCGAATCATCTAAATGAAATTATGGGATTTGACAGCGAAGATGTTATTGAACTAGCTAATGATCATCGTATGCTAAGAAAACATGGAATAAAAGGATCCTCCATGGAAGGGTATTTATTCCCCGACACGTATTATTTCTTTGAGGGTGATACTCCGGGGTCAATCGTAAACCACTTGGCGAATGAGTTTAAGAAATTTTGGACTGATAATCGAATTGCACGTGCTAAGCAATTAAATATGACGAAACACGAAATAGTGACTTTAGCATCAATAATTGAAGGAGAGGCTATCTATGATAAAGAACGGTCAATCATTTCAGGCGTTTATCATAACCGATTAAATATTGGGATGAGACTTCAAGCAGATCCCACAATACAGTACATTATTGAGGACGGACCAAGAAGGTTATTAAATCGAGATTTAAAAGTTAAATCTCCCTATAATACATATTTGCATGAAGGATTACCTCCCGGGCCAATTAATTCCCCTGGAGAAGAATCTTTGGTCGCAGCCCTTTATCCAGAAAAGAATGAATATTTGTTTTTTGTTGCCCGAGGAGATGGTTATCATACATTTACATCAAATGAACACGACCATAATAAAGAAAAAAGAAAGTTTCAAAAAATTCGTAGAAATGCGAGGAAAAATAAAAAGAAAAAATGAGCCTAAAAAAATTAAATAAAACCCAAAGAGCGGCCGTGGAAGCTACGGACGGACCCATTCTAATCTTTGCAGGTGCAGGAAGTGGGAAAACCCGTGTCTTGACTCATAAAATGTTTTACCTGATTCGAGAAGAATTGTATAAACCGGAAGAAATACTTTCTGTTACTTTCACAAATAAAGCTGCAAAGGAAATGAAAGAAAGGGTGCTGGATCTATTAAAGGTTGATAACCTTCCAATTACAATTGGTACCTTTCATTCAGTATGTGCCCGAATGTTACGTATAGAAGCGAAACACTTAGGTATAAGCCCACAATTTGCTATTTACGATGCTCAGGATCAATTAGACTTGCTAAAGGTTGTGTTAAAAAATCTAAACGTAACTAAGGATTATTTAGCGCCGAACCATGCCCGAAGCCAAATTAGCTATTTAAAGAATAAAATGATTACCCCTGATGCTCAGTCAAGGAAAGCGCGAACAATTCTTGAAAAAACGGTAGTAGACGTTTATACTGCTTATCAAAAAGCGTTAAAAGATAATGATGCTTTGGATTTTGATGATTTATTGTTGTATCCATTAGAATTATTTGATAAGCATCCAAAAGTTTTGGCTAAATACCAAAGAAAATGGAAATATATTTTGGTGGATGAATATCAGGATACGAATCGTCCACAATTTCAATTTTTAATGAAATTGTCAGAAAAACATCAACAAATTTGTGTGGTTGGAGACGACGATCAATCTATTTATGGATGGCGTGGAGCTGACGTATCTAATATATTGGATTTTGGAAAATCCTTTCCAAGTTGTAGAATTTTTACTTTGGAAAAAAATTATCGTTCAACTCAGCAAATATTAGATGCTGCAACTTCTGTCGTTGTTCACAATGATAGAAGGGCAAAGAAAAATCTAGTGTCTGAAAACGGTTCAGGTGAATTAATTGGATTATTTGAAACTCGAGATGAATTAGAAGAAGCGGATGCAATTATTTCTGCGTTAGAAAAAGAAATAAAACTTAATAAAAGGACATTTTCTGATTTTTCAGTTCTTTATAGAACCAATGCTCAATCACGGCCTCTAGAAGACAGTTTTAGACGAATGGGTATTCCTTATAATATTGTTGGAAGTATTCGGTTTTATAATCGAAAAGAAGTTAAAGATGTATTGGCTTATTTTCGATTGATTGTAAATTTAAAAGACACCATTTCCCTTCGAAGAATCGTGAATTTCCCTCCCCGTGGTATCGGAATGAAAACCATGGATAAATGTGTGGTTCAAGCCGAGGTAGATAAAATAGAATTATTTGAAGTTTTAAAAAGTGCTGAAAAATTGGCCATCCGTGGCAAGCAATCAGATTCATTGAAATCATTTTATGAATTGATTAAGAAATACCATGATCTTCGTAACAAACTAAGCGCAAATGAATTAACACGAAGTTTGATCGAAGAAGCGGGTGTTTTAAAACTATATAAAGAATCTACTGATCCTTCTGATCGTGAAAGATTTGAAAATGTAAATGAATTGTTAAATAGTATTGACGAATTCTGTCTAAAAAATCCTGAATCAACAATTAGCGATTTTCTTGAAGAAGTCTCCTTATTATCCGATATTGACCATTGGAATGATTCGGATAACCGTGTAACACTTATGACGGTCCATTCTTCAAAAGGATTGGAATTCCCAGTTGTATTTGTTGCTGGTTTGGACGATGGGCTTTTTCCACTTTATAATGTGCTGGAGTCCAAAGAAGGGTTAGAGGAAGAGCGACGGCTATTTTATGTGGCCTTAACTCGAGCCCAAGAACGTGTTTTTCTACTTTATGCGACCAATCGTCGTAGGATGGGTGGGGAAAATATATTGGGAATGCCTAGCCGATTTATTGGAGAAATTCCTAATGATTATCTGGACCGAATTGAATTCCAATCTGCCCTAACCCGACGTGTTGTTGGAGGATCACTGCAAAAGAGAACGAAAGTAATGGTGACTCGAACTGTTACTACTTTTGATGATTTCAAAGTTGGGGATATGGTAGAACATTCAATTTTTGGTGCCGGGAAAATTATGGTATTGAGCGGAACAGGTGAAAATCAACGCGTGGGTGTGGTTTTTAAAGATGGGACTAAAAAGAAGCTCATCGTCAAATACGCCAATCTAAGCAAGATCAGTTAATCTATAGTTATTATTCCTATTATTTCATCCAAATACTGGTGTAACTTCAGGATGAGACTCATTCTCAATAAGGAATATAATGGCATCAAACTCAAAGAATATATTTAAAGAAATTCTTAAGAAAGAAGGATTAAGATATACCCAACAGCGTCAGCTAGTTTGGGATGAATTAAAAAATAGTCATGATCATCGAGATGCCGAAAATATCTATATGTGTATTCGTAATAATGGTTTAAATGTTTCCCGAGCCACAGTTTATCGCACCATAGATGTATTAGTGAAAAATCGTCTTGTTAGAAAGATGGATGTGGGTGATGGACGTAATAGATTTGAACCGCGATTAAATGATGATCACCATGACCATATGATATGCCAAAATACTGGTGATATTATAGAATTCTTTAATGAAGAATTGGAAATCTTACAAGAAAAAATTGCCAATGACCTTGGTTATACTGTAGTAAGGCATGTCCATCAATTATTTGTTAAACCTTTAACAAAGTAACCCATGAACCTTGTCGATTTAGCGCCATCTCAGGTTGGAATTATCGATGAATTGAATGGAGATTCTCAATTTATTTCTCGTCTGATGGAAATGGGGTTTTCTAAAGGTAGAAAAATTCGAATGATCTATAAAATGCCATTTAAAGGTCCCATTACGATTCAAATTCGCAACGGTATGATATCTTTACGTCAATTGGATGCATCCCAAATTTCCATCTCATTGGATGACTAATTCTAATAAAATGATTGCCCTTCTTGGCAACCCTAATTCGGGGAAAACGGCTCTTTTTAATATTCTTACGGGCCTCAATCAAAAAGTATCTAATTATCCGGGAGTAACGGTAGAACAAATATTGGGTACAGCAAAATTTGGAGAAAATTCTTTCAAAATTTTAGATCTACCCGGTACGTATAGTTTGACGCCAGAATCTCACGATGAAGCTATCGTTTCGCAAGAATTCGCAAAATGGGCAAAGGGAGATGATATACCAAATTGTATCATTTCTGTTGTTGATTCTACAAATCTTGAACGAAATCTATATTTAACCACACAATTAATTGATTTAGGAATTCCAATTATAATTGCATTAAATATGATAGATCTTTCACGGGAAAAGTCATTAGAGATTGATTGTAACCAACTAAAAGAATCATTGAATGTAAGTGCGGTTGTTCCTATTTCTGCTCGATTAAAAGAAGGGATAGAATTATTAAAAAATGAGATTATTAATGCGTGCGTTAGGGAAAAATCAACCTCCAAAAGTTTCAAAATTCCAGATCCTGTTCATACAGCAATTTTACCCCTCCAAAATTGGTATAAAGATCATTGTCAATTATCAGACCTTTTATCAATTTCCTTTGCAATTCGAGTTGCAACTACAGGAAGGATAGAGGGTTTTGATTCGCCTGATGAATCCATATTAGATCGAGCACAATTCGACTTAAAAACAATTGGTTTCCCTCATGAAGCTTTAGAGCCTAAACTGAGATATCATTGGTTAGATCAAGTAGTTCCAAAGGCAGAGATTCCCATAAGGAAAAAATCTAAGAGCGAAAAAACAGATAGAATCTTAACCCATAAGTGGTTTGGTCCATTAATCTTTTTAAGTCTATTGACTTTTATATTTCAAGTTATTTTTACTTGGGCATCATATCCAATGAATATGATCGATAGTGGAATGGCACAATTTGGGAATTGGGTTAGCCATCAAATCCCACTAGGATTATTGAGTGATTTATTGGTAGAAGGTGTTATTGGTGGTGCAGGTGCAATTCTCATATTTTTACCACAAATATTAATCCTCATATTTTTTCTCACCCTACTAGAAGATTCTGGATATATGGCTCGAATTGCAATTATGATGGATAAAGCCATGACAAAAGTTGGGCTCCATGGTCGATCTGTTTTACCACTTATGAGCGGATATGCTTGCGCAATTCCTGGGATTATGTCTACACGTACAATTGATAGCTGGAAAGAACGACTTGTTACTATTTTGGTTTTACCTCTCATGAGTTGTAGTGCCCGGCTTCCCATTTATGCATTAATGATTGGTGCATTTATTCCAAATAAAACTATTTTTGGATATTTTGGTTTGCAAGGACTTACCATGGTTCTCATGTACTTTTTAGGAACAATTACAGCATTAATATTATCTTACGGATTCAGCAAATGGATAAAAACTGAAAAAAAATCATCTTTTATAATGGAATTGCCTCCCTATCGAATTCCATTAATGAAATCAGTACTCCGTCAAGTCTATACGAGAGGAAAACTGTTTGTAACGGACGCAGGAAAAATCATTATGGCAATTTCAATAGTACTTTGGTTTTTAGCATCATTCCCGAAAATAGATTCCAGTTTAGGTGAAACTCAATCTATACATAACAGTTATGCAGCAAAAATTGGACACACAATTGAACCTGTTATTCGACCCCTTGGATTTGATTGGAAGATTGGGTTAGGTCTTGTTACATCATTTGCCGCTCGTGAAGTGATGGTAAGTACCCTAGCCACCATCTACAATGTGGAAAATGGTGAGGAAGATGCAATCTCATTAATGGAAGCAATGAAACGGGATAAAGATCCGATTACAGGGAAATCAATCTTTACACCATTGGTGGCATTAAGTTTAATGGTGTTTTATGTTTTTGCTGCTCAATGCATGGCCACCTTTGCCATTGTAAAACGGGAAACCAATTCTTGGAAATGGCCTGTTTTAATGGTGTTTTATATGACAGGTCTCGCTTACTTTGGTTCCCTCATTGTGTATCAGGGTGGGCTTATGTTGGGATTCTCATGAGACAGGAGATACTCGGGGGACTTATATTGAGTGGTG
>JAPYRR010000009.1 GCA_029936885.1 Fidelibacterota bacterium
GAACCCCCGATACACGCAAGTGTATACTGCATTTCGAGTGCAGCGCATTCAGCCAGACTCTGCCATCTCTCCAAATTTAGCCTTATATTCTCATGGAAATTATAGTGCCACTTACGGAATTACAACGCGCAGAACTTGAAGAATACCTGGAAACAATTCTTGAACTTTATACTGAAGACGAGTATGAAGACTTGGTGGAAAGTATTGTTTCCCATTATTGCCATCGGAAATTCGGGATAGAGGCAGAAGAATCCATTAAACTATTTTATGAGATTGTTGAACAATCTAAATAAACACTCTTTAATTACAGGGAAAATAAATGTCAGATATACTTATTAATCAATCCGTCGCCATTTTGTGTGACGGAAACAATATTGAAAGAAGCATACACGAAATGTCCGGTTCTAAAAAGGCTATGATCGATTTTGATCAATTGATCCCAAAGTTATTGAATGGGAGAGGATTAAACAGGTTAATCTATTTTCGGGAAGGGAAATCAATTTCAAGAAAATTTGCTGAACGACTCCATGAGAATTACTATGGCTCAGTTGTGCCCTGTCACAAATCAGCTGATATTCCCTTATCGATTAAAGCGACTCAATTGGCATCAAAGGTGGATACCATTATTATTATGTCAGGTGATTCAGATTTTGTTGAATTGGTGAGCCACTTGAAGGCAGAAGGTGTCCGGGTTGAGATAGCGGCAGTGAGACAAACAACTGCAAGGATATTAATCGAGGAATCTGACCATTACCACGAGATAACCAGTGACGATTGGTTCGTTTATCGAGGAACAAAAAGAGCACCCAAATCAAAAAAGAGTTCATAAGTTTATAATTATATACTTACAGATAGACTTATTCTTTTTCAATTCTGGTTTTTAGATTAAATTTCCTATCGTTATATCGTTTCATTATATCAAACAAAGAGGGAAAAATGCAAAACGGAACAGTTAAGTTTTTTAACAAAAGCAAAAGATATGGTTTTGTCAAAGGCGACGATGGAGAAGATTACTTTTTTCATGAATCAGGACTATCTGAAGGAATCTATGTCCAAGATAATGATAAGGTTGAATTCAAAGTTGTAGATGGTGACCGAGGTAAAAAAGCAGTCGAAATATCTATCATTGATTAACCATTTATCAATAAATTGATCTAAAAACCCCCTGAGTTTGCAGGGGGTTTTTTTCATTAATATGGGATTAGACTTTGGTCGTTATTATTTAGCATTCATCGTGAATTGAATGCAAAAATGAATTAATTAAAAAAAGTGAAACAGGATTTCAGTATGTTAAAAAAGAATACCCAATATGTTCTATTCGTAGCCATGACTTTTTCTTGGCTTTCAGCTTCCGGGCCACCCATTGAACTTGTAGAAGGGTCTTATAGTGGCGGTAAAAATCAGGACTCTCTCATCGTGACAGGAACTGGGGATCGTATCACCTTGCAATTACAAAATGGATCAAAGATAAATTTTACGTTGGAAGGCACAACTTATAAGACGGAAAATATTTCGGGAGAAAGCCATTATTCCTTAAATATTTTTGGGGATAAAAAATTTGAAATCATCGATGGATCAACAAATGGATCGGCCGGTGCTTATACATTATATGCCACCCCTAGTTTTTTCAAAAAGCTGCTATCAATACTCGTATCAAGTGCGCTGATTTTTTCAGTCATTCAGGCATATTTGAAGGTAAATAAAATCTGGAAACGACGGAAAAATGAAGAAGTGGCAAATAGTATTTCAATTGTGGCTGCTATGTTGGGGTTTGCTGTAGGGCTCCCTTTTTTAATGAATAATATTTTTATCACTCATGATTATTTCTCAGCAGGAAAGGTTGTGTTAGGCTTATCCTTGGCATGTGTGTTTACCTTAATTGGTTCGGGACATTTTGTCGATGCAAATCGTGGGGTGAGTTTCTTTACATTATTGGGTCGTGCACTGAATTTGGAAGGAAAAGAATCTACTGACTTGATTAGTGATATGCTTCGTCCAAAAGGTGCCCATAAAATTATTGAAATATTGAAAAAACTTGCAGCAATAGATGATGATATTGCACAGGAAGAAATCGACCTAATTAATCAATTCTCAGAAAAGTGGGGAATTGATATACCTAATTTAAAGCCCGGGAAACCTGAAGAAATTACCAACCTAGTCGAATTAAAAGCGTTGGTGCAATCTTACCTAGATGAAGGGCCGGATACTGATGTGGCAGAAGGATTGGTTGATTTGATTAATCTAATGGCTCAAGCTGATGATGAAGTGACGGAAGAAGAAGCCATGGCTGTGTCAGAATTTACCGGTATGATCGCCCATTATGTCAGTGCAGAAAAAGGCGGAGAAATGCAAATGTACGAGGTAAATATCGTGCCCCAAGGCGACGAGCAAATCGCTGCTGTCAAGGAAATCCTTCCAGATTTGGATGTGGTTGATGATAGAGGGGGTCGGGTATTTAAAGTCGGTCGTTATTTCTCAGAAGAATATGCTGAAGCTGTCTGTGGAAAATATATAGCATTGGGGCTTTATTCTGATGCTTCAAAGGTTTTAGTTGATCCGAGTAAGGAAGATTAATAATTAAATATGAATTAATAAAAAAACCGCTTAGGCGGTTTTTTTATTTTCTAAAGTAGAAGTAAGATTTTATAATTCTTTCAAATCCTTCAATAATTGTTGGAGCATCTCTTTCGCATCGCCAAAGACCATAATCGAATTATCAAATCCAAATAATTCATTTTGAATACCGGCAAATCCAGTATTCATAGTCCGTTTGTTAATAATAACAGTCCGGGATTTATCCACATCTAAAATCGGCATGCCGTAGATCGGTGATGATTTGTCATGGCGAGCAGCGGGATTCACAACATCATTTGCTCCCAATACCAGTGCAACATCGCAATCTTCAAATTCAGGGTTAATTTCGTCCAGATCTTTTAATTGTTCGTAAGGAATGTTTGCTTCTGCCAAGAGAACATTCATATGCCCTGGCATCCGTCCTGCAACTGGATGGATCGCATAAAGAACTTTCTTCCCTTTGCTTTCTAAAAATTCGGCAACCTCACGGATAGCATGTTGAGCTTGGGCAACAGCAAGTCCATATCCGGGAACAACAATTACTTTATCTGCAGCATCAAAGATCATGGCTGCTTCCTCTGTTGAATAAGATTTCACTGTGATTTGTTTGGCTTCGCCATCGCCTGAAGATTCTTGTTTTAATCCTACGGCTCCAAAGATGACATTTGTCAAGGATCGGTTCATCCCTTTGCACATAATGTTTGTTAGAATAAGTCCGGATGCGCCCACTAAGGCACCGGAAATGATAAGACCATTGTTCATCAATACAAACCCGGTTGCTGCTGCCGCAACGCCGGAATAAGAATTCAAGAGTGAAATAACAACGGGCATATCTGCACCACCGATTGGAATCGTAAGTGTTATACCCATTAAAGCGGACAAAAATACAATAGCATAAAAGAAGTTCACTAAATCATTTCCGCCCATAACGAGATATGCAGTAATTGTTACCATAGAAAACGCAAATATAGCATTGAAAATTTGCTGACCTGGAAATACGATCGGTTGTCCGGAGATAAATCCCTGGAGTTTTCCAAACGCAATGAAACTACCGGTGAAAGTGAGTGTCCCCACAAAAATACTTAAAATGACCACAACGAGGTAAAAAGTGGGAGACAACCCATTGATGAATACACCCGTTTGTAATTTATCAATATTTCTGATAAAATCTGCTCCAGCGACTAAAGCAGAAGCAGCACCGCCAAAGCCATTGAATATGGCAACCATTTGCGGCATTTGGGTCATTTCAATTTTTGCGGCGAATACACCGCCTATCAATCCACCAATGACAATCCCAGCGATGATTAATGTAAAATCAAGGTTATTGGAAGCTAAAAGAGTTGTGACTATTGCAATGAACATGCCAATGGATGCCATTGTATTGCCGCCACGGGCTGTTTTAGGATGACTTAATTTTTTCAGTCCAAGAATAAAAAGGATCGCTGCCAGGACATAAAATAATTTTGAATATTCCATGCCGGCACCTATTTCCGTTTAAACATTTTAAGCATTCGATCTGTAACCATAAAACCGCCGATGACGTTGACAGTGGCAAATATAACAGCAATTAAGCCCAGCCATGTCCCCATACCACCATCCAATCTGGTGGCGATAATTGCACCTACAATCGCAATGCCTGATATAGCATTTGATCCACTCATCAAGGGTGTATGTAAGGTAGGCGGGACCTTTGAAATAATCTCGATCCCAACGAAGATTGCCAATATAAAAACAGTTAAAATATTGATATCCATAATTTTCCTTAAGCGTTCATTGCTTCTTGGGTTGGCTCGTGAGTAATCTCACCTCTGTGAGTGAACATTGCTCCCGAAATAATTTCATCTTCCAAGTCCAGATTGAGTTCACCATCTTTTACCATATACGTCAAAAATGCAGTAATATTTTTTGCATATAATTCACTCGCATGAACTGGCAAAGTACCCGGAATGTTTGATGTGCCATCAATGGTAACTCCATTATATTCGATGACTTGGTCTTTTTGCGTTAATTCACAATTCCCCCCATTTTCTGCCGCTAGATCCATTATAATGGACCCTGGTTTCATGTCATCAACCATGGTTGTTGGAATAAGAAGAGGGGCAGGCCTACCCGGGATTAATGCGGTTGTAATGACCACATCTGCTTCACTCATATGTTCGTGAATCAATTCTTGTTGACGCCGTTTATAATCATCTGATGTTTCTTTTGCGTATCCACCTTCTCCTACACCATCATCTGAATCTGATTGTACTTCTATGAATTTTGCTCCCAATGATTCAACTTGCTCTTTTACCACTGGACGAACATCAAATGCTTCCACTTGAGCTCCCAGTCTTTTTGCGGTAGCAATGGCCTGTAATCCTGCCACACCTGCACCTAAGATTAATACTTTAGCAGGGCGGATTGTACCTGCTGCCGTCATCAGTAGTGGCATATAAACGCCAAGACGATTTGCAGCAATCAAAACAGCTTTGTAACCTGCGATATTGGCTTGAGATGATAATGCATCCATTTTTTGAGCCAAAGTAGTTCGCGGAATAAGGTGCATAGAAAAACCAGTGATTGATTTTTCTGCTAATGCTTTTACAATTTTTAGCTCTCGCGTTGTTTGTATAAATGAAACATATACAGAATGGGGTCTTAACTGGGATATTTCTTCCTCGGATGGTGGAAGTACTCTTAATACTACATCAGCTTGGGATAAAACTTTAGAACCCGAATCCAAAATTTCTGCTCCAGCATCCTGATAGTCCGAATCAGAAATAAATGAGGCCTGCCCTGCACCAGATTCTATTCGTACATTTAATCCTGATTTTATCAATTGTTTCACTGTAACAGGTGTCACAGCAGTACGAGTTTCAAGTGGATGAATTTCTTTAGGTATTACTACAATCATATACGTTTTCTTATTAAATCTTAATTGAATGAAGGACAGGAAATTACAAAGTGTTCGTTTGACGTCAATCTTAAAATCCTGTCAATATAAACAAAAATCTTAACTGGAAATTTAAATTACAAACTATGCGATATATCATAACACTTGCATTGATCATTCAATCATTTCTTATAGCAAATACCATTCATGTACCGGAAGACTTTGTAACTATTCAATCTGCAATAAATGTTTCTCTAGATAACGATACTGTATCAGTTGCAGCTGGATTTTATGAAGAGAATATCAATTTCATTGGGAAAAAAGTAGTCGTGACTTCACGTTATATAATCGAGCTCGATTCATTGTTGATTGCTGCAACGGTTATAGATGGTGGGGAGAATGGAAGTGTTGTCACTTTCAATGATGGTGAAACAAATGAATCCGTTTTACAAGGATTTACACTTCAGAACGGAACTGGAAATAATATGGATCCAGATGAGAATGGTTCCTTTTACACCTATGGTGGAGGAATCTATTGTGCAGAATCTGACCCTATTATTCGGGATTGTATCATTCAAAATAATACAGGACATGAAGGTGGTGGCGGTGGCATCTTTTGTTATACGGCATCTCCTAAATTTTATGGATGTACTATAGTTGATAATGAAACAGATGATGTCGGTGGTGGACTGTATAGCAGAAGTGGTGGAAATCCGGAATTTTATAATTGTGTTTTTTCTGGGAATGTTGCTGAATTTGGTGGCGGATGTTATTTGAGACATATGTCAGATCCGTATATGGAAAATGTGACCTTCGTTGATAATTTAGCCAATAGTTCAGGAGGAGGCGTTGTGTTGAAGGACGATGCTAATCTCGAATCAAATGGGCTTAAAGTAATTGGCAATACTGCAGAAGGATTGGGCGGTGGGTTATATGTGAATAATGCAGATCCTGAACTTTCTTTTTTAATGGTTGCATCCAATACTTCAAGTTCAGGTGCAGGTGTTTATATTAGAAATACATCAGTGGTAAACATAACTAATGCGACCATTACAGATAATTCAGCTGAACTTTATGGTAATGGTATCTATATGCGGGATGCCGTAAATGTTACTCTATTGAATTCAATAATTTGGAACAATCAAGAGTCGCAAGTCTATTTCAGAACGGATGGTAGTGATGTTGAATTGAATATCTCATATTCATTACTGCAGGATGGTGAAAGTGGAATTATTGACAATGATAATGGAGATATAAATTTAGGCTCCGGGATTTTGGATGAAGACCCTTATTTCTGTAATGGTCCAGGTGGTAATTATTTTTTAAGAGAAAATTCACCCTGCGTAGATGGAGGGGAAGGTGGTGCTTTGATGGGATCCAATGAGTCTGGGTGTGGCCCCGTAAATATTGGACCTATTTGGTATGTAGATCATAATGGAAATGACGCAAATGATGGAAGTCCGGAAACACCATTTGAAACAATTGCTAGGGCTATAAGCGCTGCTATGGATGGAGATACAATTCGATTAAATCCTGGTCTTTACACTGAAACATTAAACTTTTTATACAAAGAATTAGTCATGGAATCCCGAGTTTATGAAACCCAAAACTGGGATCTTGTTAATGAAACTTATTTTGCGCCGGGGCCAGTAGGAGGCTCATGTATGAAACTTGAGGGAAGTACAAATAATAATGTGACCATTCGTGGTATTTCCTTTAGAGGCGGATCTGATCCGTACGGTGGAGGTATTGTAATACAAAACTGCTCTCCAACTCTTGTTGATGTAGTGGTTGAAGAAAATACCGCAGAAATAGGTGGCGGTATTTACATCTCTGAATCAGATCCTGTATTCAAAAGATTGAAAATTAGAAATAATGGAGCAAATATTGGAGGTGGCATTTATATCGTAGATAGCACACCATTATTTGAAGAAACTCTCTTTATTGAAAATATTGCTTATTGGGGTGCAGGGATATATTCGGAAAATGCTGAACCAACAATAACAGGATGTATTTTCAGAAAGAATCAAGCATTTATTGAAGGAGGCGGCTTATACCAGTCTGGGGGGATTGGAACCATCAATTGGACATCATTTGAAATGAACCACGGATATGATTTTGGGGGCGGGTTAGTTGTGAATCAGGCAACCATTGATTTGGATCATACAACATTTTCTGATAATATATCAGGGATGGGTTCTGTTATGACAGTTCAAACTTCAGCAATTCAAATTGTTAACTCCATATTGTGGGGTAACGACGGTCCTCTGTTTTATTCGCCTAATGGAAGTGGAATAACTTCCCTTGATGTCAGTTATTCGGATATCGAAGGTGGGGTAGAATCGATTAATGATAATTTTAATATTATGGTAACTGTTGGTAATGGATTATTGGATATAGATCCAGATTTTTGTGATCCCGTTATACAAGATTATGCGTTAGAAGATGGCTCTGTTTGCTTGGTAGGCTCAGAGAACGGTGAAGTTATTGGAGCTTTTGACATTGAATGTGGGAATGTATTGGGGACAGATGGGATTATCGTACCATCAGGATTTTATTTAGCTCAGAATTATCCGAATCCGTTTAACTCAACAACCAAAATTGATTACACCTTAATTACCCAAGGATTTTATACTTTAAATATTTTCAATATTAATGGAAGTTTAGTTAGAATATTAAAATCTGAAATGGGAACGCCAGGTACATATTCAATTCGATGGGATGGCCGAAATTTCAATGGTCACATTGTACCAACCGGTATGTATTTCTATCAACTAATATCAGCTGAAGGAATACTAAATCGTAAAATGTTATTATTGAAATAATATTAACGTATATTATACAATAAAATTGAGATTCCTATTTTGATTGTCTTCGTTGTATATTCGACGTCTCGGATAAGACAACATTGGGCAAACTTCGTAACATAACATCCATATCTTTTGTCATCATTTTGATGGCGACTAATCTCTCTGCTCAGGGACTGGGCAATTTTCTTGGGTCATGGATTGGAATCGAAACACTCAATAGTCCCACAAATTCTTACGAAAATAGAAATATTGCCATCAATTTCACAGAAGGCGGTGAGAGAGATGGTTACTTAATTTTTAACTCCTCCTCAGAATTCATGTATAATGATGATTTGGACTGGGCATACCATTATTTTGGTTTAGATAAGAATACAAATGAATTAATATTTCTTCGTCGATTTATAACACCCATTGGAATAATTGGAAATCAAGAGTTACGATATACCATCCTGGAGTGGGATATCGATTCCTTCTTGGCTGAATACGAATCTGATAATGGTGATACTTACCACCAAATAAGGATGAGTTTAAATGTTCTTGATGTGGATGATTATCAACCTGTGACCTTTTTACTCCACCAGAATTATCCAAATCCATTTAATCCTTCAACAACCATTTCATTTGATATTGATTTAGAAGCATCTGGATCTCTTATTATTTATAATATTAATGGTCAAATTATAAAAATTCTGCATCAAGGAATTTTCAATACAGGTCTTGCGCAATTTCATTGGAATGGCCATGATCAACAATGTAATCCTGTGAGTGCAGGTACCTATATCTATCGTTTAGTGGTTGATGGTTTTTCTCAATCACACAAGATGGTACTTCTTAAGTAAGTATCTCACTCTTCTAAACTTTAACAGCCGACTTTACATGAAAACTTTTAAATTTATCCTTCCAATAATTGTGTCTATTTCAGCATTATTTGCAACATGGTTTGATGATATTCCCAGAACCCTAACTCAACCGAATGGTCAACTATTATCATGTTTTGTATCGGGAGACCAATATGGTCGTCGACTTCATGATGAGGACGATTATACAATAGTTTTAAATGAAGTAGATGGATATTATTATTATGCCATTCCAGGGATTAATAACGAACTCATTCCGTCAACTTTTATCCCCGGAACCGTGGATCCAAAAACGTATGGGTTAGAACCGGGCTTAGCAATGAGTCTGGCGGAATATAACCGAAATAAAGATTTCTATCATAATTCTGAATCTGAACGGGATTCTAGAGATGCGCCCACTTCTGGAGAAATTGCTCAGATTAATGTATTTATCCGATTTGCGGATGATCCGGTATTCCCAAACCCTAGATCCTATTATGATGCAGTGTTTCAAACAGATGAGGGTGAATCATCTCTTAGAGATTATTACTGGGAAGTTTCCTATAATTCGCTTTGGGTAAATACATTTCATTTTCCAGGTAGTATCGCTGATGTTAATACCGCATATCAGGATGAACATCCTCGTGGTTACTATCAGCCTCAATCTGGTACAAATCCTGACGGATATCAAAACGATAATGAAAGAACCCAAAGAGAGCATACTCTTTTAGCTAACGCATTAAATGCAATTTCAAGCGAAGTATCCCCTCTGACGGATATTGATGCAAACGACGATGGTTATGTTGATGCAGTTTCATTTGTTATTTATGGCCAGCCAGGAGATTGGGCTGAGCTTTTATGGCCTCATCGCTGGTCACTTTATTCTCAAACAGTCACTATTAATGGTGCTCAGGTTTGGGATTACTTATTTATGTTGTCAGAATCATGGTATTTTAATGTAGGTGTACTTTGCCATGAGTTTTTTCATGTTTTAGGCGCGCCTGATCTATATCATTATGATGGAGGTGGGTCTCCATCGCCTGTTGGGGGTTGGGATGTTATGGAAGCAAATACAAATCCACCTCAGTACCCATCAGCATTTATGAAATACAAATATGGAGATTGGTTACCAAATCTTCCTGAAATTACCGAAAGTGGCGTTTACACACTTAATCCTCTCCAACAACAAGAAAATGCTATTTTTAAAATTGCATCACCCAATTCTGATTCAGAGTATTTTGTGGTGGAATATAGAAGGAAGGATGGGATTTACGATTCCAATACTCCAGGCAATCGAAATGGATTAGTTGTATACAGAATAAATACAGCAGCAGGGAATGGTAATGCAGGTGGACCACCTGATGAGGTTTATTGTTATAGACCGGGAGGTACATTGCAAAACAACGGAAATTTCGATAATGCACCTTACAGTTCTGATTATAATCACACACAAATAAATGATGATACAAATCCATCCTGTTTTTTATATAATGACGGCACTGGCGGAGAAGGTGGGCTGAATATTTATGCTGTAACAGAAGCAGATGAAACCATCTCTTTTACAGTCTCATTTGGTCAACCAACCATTAATGTGGATCCAGATGAACTTTACTATACTTTGAATGCCGGTGAATTTGAAAATCAAACTTTAACACTCTCCAACACGGGTGAGCCAGAAACAATTCTTAATTATCAGGTTGGAGTTACGGGTGTTATACCATTCCAAATTCCGCAGGGCGGCCCAGATGAAGGAAACTATTACTGGAGTACATCATTAGAAGAACCTAATATGGATTATCAATGGATCAATATTGAAGGGATAGGGATACAACTCACTTTACCACATAATGACCAATATGCGTCAAGCCCAATTGAACTTCCATTCGAATTTGAGTTCTTTGGAGAAATGTATGATTATGTCGAAGTAAACGCAAATGGTTGGGTAGGTTGGAGTGGAGAGAATGAGACTGAATGGCTAAATGCGGAAATCCCGATTTCAGGTGCACCTCGACCAGCTATCTTCGGTTTTTGGGATGATTTAAATCCTAGTAACAATAATGGTAATTCATCTGCATCGGGTGATATTTATTACCATGTGAGTTTAGATAAAGTCGTCATATGGTTTAATGACGTGGTGCGTTGGAATACAACAGATTGGGGTCAATTTGATTTTCAAATTGTTCTCTATGCTGATGGGACCTTCAGAACAAATTATAGGGAAATGGCAGGTTTAATAACGTCAGGTACCATTGGATGGCAAAATGCTAATGGAACAGAAGGAACCCAAATTGTTGCAAATGAAGAATTTGTGAATAGTAGTATGAGTTGGTATGCTGCTTCTACAGATGAAGATGTATCTTGGGTATTTTTGTCTTCTAATACAGGCGATCTGAATGGAGCACTTATCGGAAACGAAACAGCAGAAATATATGTTCAGGTAGTTACGACAGGATTAGAACCAGGTGATCATGAAGCGACGGTAAGTATTTCATCACCTGATGCAGATCCAGTTTCTGTTCCCATTCATTTAACGGTGACTGGTGAGAATTCAACCCCGACATTACCCTATATCGATATTACTGATTCAGAGACAGGCATAATTGAACTCCCGGATGACGTGGATCCACTTTTTTCAGCTATAGCATCTAGGTATACTCATATTGAGGCACCTAATGGTGACTTGATTCAATTTCTTATTCAAGATGATTTTACGGATAATCAAATTCTTCATGCACGACGTGTATTAGAATCTTTTTTAACAGATATTACTAATTATGCATGGGGAAATAATAAATCCTATGTCGCGAATGCACTTGCTGCAAGCAATGCAATTCTTTTTCTTTTGAATGATGAAGATGAATATGAGAATCCTGATTTATGGGCCTTGATAGATGCAGGTGTAAATGGTCAAGATCTTTTAGCAATGGAAGTATTTCCTGAAGGTAGTGATGCCTATATGAGTAGTACAGACCGGGATGCAACTTACGAAGAGGTTCTACATTATTTACACGGATTTGGTATTCAGATCGCTCTACCAGCAATGCAAATTGCAATTGAATCTGCCATGAGTAATGCCATTGAAAATAATCTATATAATCCACTTTCTGACCTCCCTGAAGAAGATTATGATGAAGAATATTTAGCAATGGGTTTGGAATGTTACTTTGGCATTTGGGCGCATGACCCAAATGAAGATGGATTTAGTGGTGATCAGGAATATGCATTTATTAACAGGCAGGATATGGCAGTTGGTGATCCACAGTTATATGACATTATACTAGGTTATTTCGGAGAAACTTGGGAATACAATGCATATTTATCTGAAAGTGATATTTCAGAATTTTATTTGAATCGTCAAAATAATTTGGATTATACATATCGATCAAAATATTTGAAAAATGTTAATTTGACCGGGGATTATTCAACCCATATTTTTGGAAATGATTTTGTAAATAAATTCACAGGAAATGAGGGTGACAATCATTTCATGGGGTTCAAAAGTGATGATTATTTCTATGGTGGTGATGGTGTAGATAGAGCCATTTATCAAGGTAATTTCGAAGAGTATATTCTGATTCCTCCTCATGCCACCGATGATTCATCTTATCAAGTCCTGGATATAATTTTGGTTCGAGATGGTATCGACCATTTATATAATGTAGAAGAAGTAGAATTTAACGGTGTTGTTTATTTGCTCACGGACATATTAAGCGTTGGAGATTCTGAGACTCTTCCAAGCAAATTTGCTATTCATTCACCTTATCCAAATCCATTTAATCCTACAACAACCGTTCAGTTTGATATTGCAAATGAAAGTGGAGTCATTGTATCCGTATTCGACATGATGGGGCGGTTAGTTAAAACACTCCAAAATGGGAAATTGGACCAAGGTCGTTATTCCATAGATTGGGATGCAACAGATGCGTTAGGACAAAATATTTCTTCCGGTGTTTACTTTATAAAATTCAATGCAGATTCATACCAGAATACTGTAAAGGTTCTTTATTTAAAATAATCTTCTAAAAGTGTGAGTAAAATCACACTTTTTCTCGTTTTGAAATTGGGTATAGGGGAGTACTGTATTTATTATCAGTGAAAATAATCCCATACCATTAATTAAAATCAAAAAAGGAGATGCCGAATAATGAATCTTAAAAAGAATTCTAAATCCGGTTTTACTATGATTGAAATCATGGTTGTGGTTGTAATTGTTGCTATTCTAGCAGTAATTGCATTGCCGACTTACCTAAACTATGTGAGAAGTGGCTATGCTTCGGAAGCCCGTACTGTTATGTCAAACATCAATAATGCGTCCAAAATGTATTATCAAACTTCAGGCCAATGGCCTAGCGAAGTAGATGAGCTAGAGCGTGCAGGTCAATTAGACTTAAGTCGTTCAACTAAATTGAAATGGGGATTTGACATCCAACTAAATGATCAAGGTGGAAGAATAACAGCTACCAGTACAGAAAAAATGTCCGGTGGTGCAGGTCATGAAGTTATTTATGATGCTGATAATGGAAAATTCATAGGTTATGGATCACCAGAAGGAGAATAATCCTACATGGATTTAAATAAGCTACTTGCTTATTCTGTTGATAGCGGTGCATCAGATCTTCACTTAAGCGTTGGTTCCATCCCCATGGTTCGTATTAATGGTACCATGCAGCCTTTGAATATGGATATTCTGAAACAGGAAGATATGGAATCTATAATTCCACAAGTTTTAGATGAAAATCAAAGAAACCTATTTGAAGAACGAAAGGAAATTGACTTTTCTGCGAGTTTGGCGGGAAAGGGACGTTTTCGTGTCAATTTCTTTAATCAGATCAAGGGATTAGCAGGTGTTTTTAGAACAATTCCAGAAGTGGTAAAAGATTTTGATGATCTTGGTATTCCGCCCGTATTAAAGAGTTTGGCTTTATTAGATCGTGGACTTGTTCTTTTAACGGGACCAACAGGCTCGGGTAAAAGTACAACGCTTGCAGCAATGGTTGACCATATCAATATGAATCGAAAATGTCATATTATTACGATTGAAGATCCGGTTGAATATTTTCACCATACTAAGGAAAGTTTAATCAATCAACGTGAACTGGGTGCGAATACGCACAGTTTTTCAAACGCAATGCGATCGGCTCTTCGTGAAGACCCTGACGTAATACTCGTTGGTGAAATGCGCGATCTTGAAACAATTTCTCTTGCCTTAACTGCAGCTGAAACGGGGCACCTAGTTTTATCAACGCTTCACACATCCAGTGCTGTCAAAACAATTGATCGTATTATTGATATTTTTCCGTCAGGTCAAAAAAGTCAAATTCGTTCTATGCTATCCGAAAGCCTTGAGGCTGTTATTGCGCAAAAACTCCTGAAGACTAAGGATGGTAAAGGCCGAATCCCTGCGTGTGAGATTATGATTGCGAATACGGCTATTCGGAATTTGATTCGTGAAGATAGAATTTATCAAATTCCTTCTATCATTCAATCGGGTGGTGTTGAAGGGATGCAATCTTTAGATCAAGATTTACAGAGATTGGTTACTCAAGGAAATATTGAGAGAAAAATGGCACAGAGTATTGCAGAAAATCCAAAACTCTTTGCTCAAAACGTACTATAATTAATGAATTTTAAGAAGACAGAATCAGGTGTAACCTTTATTGAAGTCATGACTGCGACAGTTATTATTTCTATCGCTTGTGTTGGTCTTTTGATGGGGATCGTACATGCTCGCAGCGAATTGCATGCATTGGAAGTGAAAGAGCGAGCTACGGAAGAATTGCTGAACTATATGGAATATTGGAAAGGTCGTGTGGCTGATGGGAATTTATCTGCATCAGAACGTGCTGGAAATCCCGATGGGGATGAGATTTTTCTATATGGTTCCTTGGGCGAAAAATATACGATTAAGGCACGACTTTATTATGATTTAAATCGGCTCAATAATGCAACACCTTTTGGATTGACTAGTTTCACTAGATATGAGTTGGAATGTTGGATCAAATGGAGTGACTATTTTGCAACGCCACCCAGTCGATATTCAGGACGAGTAGGTAAAGAAAGACGATTGTCGACCATCATGACTGAGTTTGAAACCTAATGATGAAATTAATCAAAAGATCGTCTCTTGGAATGACTTTGATGGAATTATCCGCTATGCTAGTCGTGGTCAGTATTATTGCATTGGGTATGACCTCCGGTGCCCAAGCTGTTATCCTCCATTATCAGACCGATACTGTTCGCCAGGACTTGCGTCAATATGGTAATATGATTATGAGGGAAATAACCCAAGAACTAAAATTTGCACAAAAAATAGAAATTGATGGTCAATATGGATTTTCTCGGTTAAAGCTTTACGAATATTTTACAGATATGACTCCTAACTTATATATTTCATGTAATCCCAATACCGGAATTGAGTTTAACAGTGCAATCCCATTGAATGGTGCGATGAAATTCCCAAATAAGGGAGTATTTAGAGGAGAGGGTCAACGAGAAATTTATATTAAAGATTTTAACGTTAGTTATGGAAATGATACTCGTGCCATTTTAGCTTTATTTAAACAAACTTTTGTTAATATAACTTTAACAATTGGTATGGAATCGGATGTTATGGATGAAGCAAATCCAGTTAAGGAAGAGCATTCATTTCGTCGGTCTATATTTTTAGGCACACCTTATATTCAAAAGAAACTTACTAACTCTTCTGTTGAAGATACTGATGATGTTTAAAAGAATATCACAAGGTAGTATTGCACCTTTAGCATTATTGTTTACCATTGTTAGTATGACGTTTACCGCTTCCTACTTAAAGAACTCCTTTACACAAACAGCTATGGAAAAATATCGATATGCTGAATGGAAGGCGCTTTACGCAGCAGAAGCTGGGCTCAATGATGTAGGTGTAATCGTTTTGCCTTTTATTGCAGGTGATACATTGTTATTACAGTCTGGTGTAGACTATGGTGAGGATGAAAATGGTGAGCCAATTGGGTCGTATAAAGATATAGCATGCACAACTAAGCTTATTCCAGGAACAACGGACAATCTCTACATCGCTTGGGCAACAGGAGTTGCGGAATATAGAACTCCGAGTGGGACGAATGTCACTATTGAAAGAGACGTTTATACAACAATGACACCTGAAGGGTTTGAAGATTTTATGTATTTCACCGATGTTGAGGAACCGATTGGCCCTGGAAACACTAATACAGTCACCTTTGGGAATTCTGATGTGTTAGAAGGGAAAATTCATACCAACGGTACAATGGTTATGAGCAATTATGGTTGTCCTACATTTACGGGAGAAGTTACGATTACCTTTAAAGCTGTAGAAGATGGTGGAGGCGGCGTTGATTATGCCAATTGTGATGAAGATATTTTTGAAAATGAAGTTGATGGAGAAACTGTTTCAATATTGGATACGGTAGGAACAGAAAAATGGCCACCCTCTAATTCAGCAAAAGTTGCCCGACAGCATGCATCTCGAACTTTTGAAGCTGACGATAAATTATTTAGAGTCGGGAAAAAAGATACTCTCATCATGACAGAGATAAATTTCGTTGAAGGTGGGTATTATGCCACCCAATGGTGGTACAATATTCCACCCGTGGGAACGCCTCCCGCAGAATATGAATACCTATATGATAGTTCTGCAACAGACCTGACTACTCTAGACGCAACTATGCATCTTTTCCCTAATGATTTTGACGGAGCAACTAATAGTTATAACGGTAATTTCCTTGTATTGAGCTCAATAGATGCAACTGGGGACAATGTTCATGATGAAATTATTGATCTAGTTGAAGATGGAGATGTAATCCGTATTGAAAATGGAAATGGGTCAAAATTCTTATCCTTTACTTCTTCCGGTGCATGGGATTTAGGTGGTGACCGTGTGCGGGTCGCATTTTATGCATCTACAGTCGTTTATTCAGGGCCAGTTGGAGAAGGGTTTAGCCCTTTTGAAGCAGTTACCTTTATAAATACCAGCGCTACTACAGGCCTGGCTGATGATGTTGAATGGAACACATTTCATTATTACCACGATCATGCAGATGCATCTGGATTTTATTGTGAAGCTGGACGGATCCAACATTTTGATTTTGAATATTGGACTGCGGGCGGAGCCAGTTGTGATATATTTGATTGCCCAGACCAAATCTATTCCAGCGAATATGTTCATATGAATAAAACTTTTTTTCCAAAAGGTAATTCGCCCAAAGTAATCTATGTTAAGGGTGGACAAGTTTTGGTTCGAGGAACAGTAGATGGTGAATATACCATCGTTACAGATGATTATACCGAATACCGCCGCCACGACAACAATAGCATTGTTGATCGCGTTTGGGGCAATATATGGCTGATCGATGATGTAGTTTATGCGGATTCTTACAGCAACGCAGCAACGATTCATCCGGATGATGGCGGGACTGAAAATGTTTTGGGTCTTTTAGCAGGTGGAAGTGTGATTATTGCTAATACACGTCCTAATGGTGCTCGAGGACAGCAATATGGTTCAGATATCAAAATTAATGCTGCAATTATGGCAATGTATGGAGGATTTCTTTCTCATTATTGGCAAAATTCACTTGCCGCATTCCATAACTGGAATAGTGGTGTTCAATATGGTGTAATTGCCGATGGGCGGGGCGGCCATAGAAATTTCTATCGTGCCCAATTAGGCAACGCACCAAACTATAATGGTGTTTATACAGGCACAGACGATTTTAGAGGGGATGTCAATCTTTGGGGATCAATTGTACAATATAAGAGAGGCTATATGCTCCGTAATTACCCTGGACCTTATAATACATCTCCAGGAGTTGGGTATGATAAAAACTATCACTACGATTGGAATTTAAGATTAAAACGACCTCCCTATTGGCCAAATCGCGAAAATGAAGACGGATCAGTGGTTTTGAATATGTCGTCATATGGTCAACGTAAACCCAAAAAATAATTATTTAGGAACTCTATGTATTTAGGATTAGACATTGGAAGACAATATGTTAAAATGGTCTCCATCGAAAAAACAAAAGAAGGATTCAAAGTCCTTGATGCAGGTTCACGACTTGTACCAGAGCCAAATTCTGCTTTCGACCCGGAAAAGATTGATCGGCACCATAGGGTGATGGCCGTAAAAGAGCTTTTCAGGCAACAGGGATTGAATCCAAAAAAAATAAAAGGTCTCATCACAGGGATTAATGGTTCATCTGCAAGCATTAAACAGATTACGACCATGGAAATGGCGTCAGAAGAATTGGATTCTGCAATGACCTTTGAGGCGAGGAAGCATATTCCAATGGATGGTACGGATGCTGTGATTGATTATCAAATCCTGGGGTCAAATCAACGTGAGGTAGACAAAATTGATGTGGGATTAGTCGCATGCACGAAAGGCGTCTTAAATGGTCATATTGACCTTATTAAAGAATGCGGTTTAAAACCAGGTGTAGTTGATGTGAATCCCATTGCAATTAGTAATGCATTTACATTTATTAAAAATATGCCGGATGATGGATTAGTCGTCATCTTGGATATTGGGGCTGTGTCATCTACTTTGGTGGTTTATGGAAAGGGACAGTTATATTTTACTCGTGACCTTTTAATTGGTGGGCACCATTTTGTTAAGGAATTGTCAGATAAAAATGAAATCAATTATACTGAAGCTCAGGATATGCTTTATAAGGATGGATTATCTTCTGCAATTAGTAATGTATCTGCCGATCCAGCAGCAAATGTTGGTATTGCTGAAAGAACCGTTTATGATAATCTGGTTGAAGATTTGCGTAGGTCACTTCGGTTTTATGCCAAACAAACTGGCCAAAGTTTTTTCCTGAAAATATTTTTATCTGGTGGTGCTGCTGATACACCGGGATTATCCGAATTTGTTTCAAGCAAATTAAATATTGAGTGTGATATTTTTAACCCATTTTTTGAATTGGATGGTGCAGATAATTTATCCGTTACAAATCCGAGCCAATATGCAACAGCACTTGGATTAGGTATTCGTGGAGGAATGATTAATGAGTAAGAATTATATAATCATTAATCTGAACAAAGCAGAAAGTGCGGAGATACGTTTAGAAAGAGTACGGGAACAGGGTAGATGGGCCACATTTGCGTTTCTATTAATATTCCTGTTAGGCGTGAATTTTAGAGTCTGGATCATTAATAATGGATATAATAATATTATTAGTCTGAAAAAAGTAGAAATAGAAAGATTAAACGATGAAATTAATAAGCTTCAATCTCAAGGTAAAAATTTATCAAAGAATGATATTCTTGCCTTTGCAGATTTAGAGCAAGATCGGTTTTTGTGGGCACAAAACTTAGAAGAAATGGGGAATATGACTCCAGACGATATGGCAATTGTTGGTCTACGTTTTAAGCGAGGAAAACTAACTATTAAGGGAATAGCTTTAACATTCGAAGATCGTAAGGATTTTGAAATCATTGATGAATATGTTCAAACCCTGAGAAAAAATAAAAATTTTTCAAACAACTTCGGTCGAATCAAATATGTAGGGCATAGTAAAGTTTCTGTAAGGGGACAAGAAATTGTTCGATTCGAAATTGAAGCAACTGTTCGGAAAGCCGGACGCAAATCATTTTCATAGAGATATTAATGGTAGAAAAAAGAAATATATTTTTATTTGGCGCACTGATTTTTCTCACGCTTTCTTACTGGGTGAGTGCTTCGATATTAATTGGGGATAAACCTTATAAAGTTTTGGTTCTAGAAGCTGAGCAAACTGAATTGAATGAAAATTTGATTAGTGCTCAAATTCTTGCGAGTGAATTAGATCGAGTTTTCACACTCTTCCAAGAAAATTTAGCTCTATCTCAGGCCGATTCTTTAGCTGATGATGCGAATCTCCCATTCTTAGGTAATTTAACAGATATGTTATCTGACTTAGAAATTAAACTTTTGGGTATCAAACCGAAGCAAAGAGTTAATAAAAACACCTACTTCAAAGCGCCTTATATCGTCACATTAGAATGTACATTTGAACAGTTTGGACAATTCTTATCTGAAATGGAAAGATCACCTAGGATGATTACTCTAGATGAATTTGAAGTCAAGAATGGAATTGAACGAATCAAGCAAAATGTAAATGAAGACAAACTTATGATTCAGGAATTTGTTGTGAATTTATCAACCATTACGTTGGTTAAATCTAAAAAGAAAGTTTCATCATGAGTGAACGATCCGTAACCATTTGGAACCTACTTGTGGGACTTACAATTGTATCGTTGATTGCCACAGGATTTAAATTATTTCCAATGAATAAAAAATATAATCGAGTTAAAGCGCGGTCATCTAATGTTCAGTTTGGGACAGATAAAGAATTAGAAAATATTATTGGATTTTTAGAAACTCGATTAGAAGAAAGAAGCAAATTCCAATTTCAAATTGAAAATTCCCCTATGATGCTGACAAATGTGTTAAGCCTTGCAGATGGTTCAGGAAAACGAGCTAGACGAAATCGCAATGCACTTCGCGTGGCACTGGTATATCAAAGAGAGAATAATTATCAAGCACAAATTGATTATCGAGGAAAAGCCTTTACCGTTACCATTGGAGATTCGATTCCAAATATTGGGGTTGTAGAATTCATAGATAATACTCAAGTCATCATTAAAACAAACTCGGGTATTAAAGCTTATCCAGCCCCCATTCGTGAAATTGAAAATTCGGGTGATAACAAGATTGAAATAAAAGTTACCAGTTCAAAATTAAGAGAAACGATTCATAAATCACATTCTTCTAATAATTTTGTAACCCAATAAAACAATATCTAATAAAATAAATATTAAAATGATGGACGCAAACATAATGAATATTCGAAAACACAGAATGGTATTAATCCTTATTGGATTACTATCCTTTCCCATTCTAGGCCAAAATAGTTCCAGCGAAAATACAAACTTAATTACAATTCATGCTGAAGATGCATATTTACCAAGTATCCTAGCAATTTTATCAAGGGATAGTGGATATAATATTGTAACAGATCCAAATGTGAATCGTTTAGATAAAATTTCTATTCATCTAGATGAAGTTCCAATTGAGCAAGCGATAAATCTTGTAGTACGTGCAGTAGGTCTTAGTTATGAAATTGTTGGAAATTCTTTTTTAGTTGCAGACCCTAAAAAATTAAAAGAAGAAGTTGGCGTTACATCCTACGTCTTAGAGCTTAAATATGCGTCTGCTGCAGATGTAAAAGAATTACTCCAAGATATCTCTAAACAGGTACAGGTTGATATACCGGGGAATAAGCTCCTGATTAATGCGTCGCCTAAAAAGATTGCCGAGATTATTCAAGTTATCGATCAGATAGATGTACCTGCGCTTCAAATAATGCTTGAAACAAGATTGATAGAAGTAGCTATTGATGCTGAAGAACAATTAGGCATTGATTGGTCCAGATTATCTAAATTCACAAATATTTTTGCAGAAAATGCCGAAGAATTAACACCCGGAAGTGGATCAATTCTGCCGGAAGAATCAACATTAGGTGATTTACCTCCTTTTATGCCATTTAACCGATTGAGTAAATCATCTTCAAAGGATAAAACTACGTTTTACCCACGGTATTTTAGTCGTCAATTAACGGCTTTAGACGTGACATTAGATATGTTGATTAAAAACAATAAAGCTGAAGTTTTGGCGAATTCAAGATTAACCACCATTAACGGTCGTGAAGCCAATATCAAACTCGTTGATATTGTACCCTATATCTTGAGTTCCGGTGGCGTAGGAGGGCAAGTTCAGGTTCAACGAGAAGAAGTAGGTATAAAACTTGATATACTACCCACGGTAAATACAGATGGATACATCACAGTTAGTGTTAAACCGGAAGTGTCAACCATATTTGAATTCATTGGGCCTGATAAAAATATTCCTCGGGTAAAAAGTAGATCATCTTCAACAACAATCCGTGTTAGAGATGGTGAGTCAATCGTCATTGGTGGATTATTGAGTAACGATAAAAAACAAACAACATTTTCTCTGCCAATATTGAGCAAAATTCCGTGGATAGGAAAAAAGTTATTTACATCTACCGGTATAGTGGAAAGGAAAACGGATCTTATTATTCAAATTACACCCACAATTGTTGTTGATGCCTACACAGGCATTACAAAGTCTGATGATATGATAGATTATGAAAATTATGTTATTGGGAGTAGAACTAAAAAAGAATCAAAACCAGAAATGGATGAAAATGATCAGGGAGAAATTGAAAATGAAAATCCAGGTTCAGGAGAATAAAATGAAATATTTTAAGCAATATTTAATTCCAATTAATTTAATCATTCTTGGGATGGTTAACTGGAGCTGTGATGAACGAGTTCCGGATGAAACATCTTCATCATCCAATGCAACATTAAGTGTAACGGAAGCTGTCGTTATTTCTGAAGTAGATCCTGTGACTGTGGGTGAAGTTGTATCGGGATTTTCTAAGGTAAGAATTACAGTTCTCTTAAAAGATGCGGATGATAAAGTGATTAAAGATGGTGTTGTTACCTTTTCCTGTGATCAAGGTGGCTCGTTCGATGTGACATCCCCAACAACTGACGAATCGGGTTTAGTTTACGTTATTTTTAATCCAAGCGACGATACAGAAGCAGTAGACAAAACATCAACCCAATCAACTTTTGAAGGTGCGACTATTACAGCCAAATATGTGGATGACGTAACAACATCTTTTCGATTTGATATTTATAATGAAATAGAAGATGTTTGGCCTTACATCATGAACATTTCAACTGATGTGAATGCCATTCAATTAGATAATGGTGTCACATCTGCAAATATAGAAGTCCAATTATTTAATAAAAACTTTAAGACTGTCAATAATGTCATTTTATCATTTAGTTCTGATAAAGGGTTTATTGAACCGGAAGGAACTACGGATAGTACGGGAAAAGTTACAATGATTTTTCAGGATACTGGTTCTCAAGAAGATATTGGATTGGCCAATATAATTGCTTCTTTTGATCATCCGGGATTTAATTCAGCAATCACTGATTCAATCCAGATTACTATCGGAACTGATAACGGGTTAACTCTTGAAGTTATTCCGGTTGCTTATGATGCGACCGGATCCATAGTCATTGTGGGTGAAGATGTTGTGGGAAGCCCTGCGGTTACTCTTTTAGTTGCAACTGTCAAGGATACTGCTGGTAACCCCATCGCAGGAACTCCCGTAGTATTTTTAGTTACTTCTGGCAGTAATGCTGTTGGAACAGTAACGTACCAAAATACGATCTCCAATACTAATGGACAAGTTGTTGCTTATTTTGACGATAATGGCACTGTTTATACAGATAATCCTGGAACGCCTAACTATGAAGGCGTTACAGTTATTGCCTCTTTTGGCGATTACATTACGAACCCCGAACTTTTTAATGTTTATGCCGAAGGAGACGTGTGGCCCTATACTCTTATTGTGAATACGGATACGGATGTCATTCAACTCGATGGTGGAATAGCTGCAAATATTACAACGCGTTTACTGAATGCTTTAGGGAACCCAATTAAAAATGCTCAGATAAGTTACACATCAACTTTGGGGTTCATTACTGCAACGGGTTATACTGATTCAACAGGAATTGATTCGGCTACCTTTACAGACCTTGGGAATCCGGATGATATTGGTGTTTCTGATATTGTTTCTACTTTCTCCCATCCTGGTTTTAGTTCCCAGTCTATTCAAGATTCACTTCAGATATATATTGAAGACACATCATTTCAAACTTGCGCCTATATGATTATTCCTGCATCCGCACCGGGTAAGATTGTTGTTCGTGATGGTGGTGGTGTAGAATCAACTTTAATTAAAGCAGAAGTGTATGATGATAATGGAAATTTAATCAATACGCCTACACCGGTTGTATTTACATTAAATCCATTCGTTGGGGATGCATATTTAGATGTTGTAGGGCAAACCACAGCTACCGCTTTTACCGTTAATGGCATTGCGTCTGTTTCCATCAATAGTGGAACAATACCAGGACCTGTACGCGTAGAAGTAACATGTGATTGTGATCAAGATGGAACCATAAACCTCAACAGTGTAGCAGTACCCGTGATTATTGCCTCAGGTCCACCTTATCATATTGAAGCAGAGTACGACCCACAGTCAACCGAAACTATTGGTGGCGGTTTCTACCGAACCGAATGTGCAGCAATTATATCAGATAGGTGGTATAATCCTGTTGAAGATTCAACTTATGTATATTGGAATATTGATCCTATTGCACCGGATACACTTATCGATGCTTTTGTTGAGGGTGTTAGTTTCACCAATAATGAGGGCGTTATAAGCGGAGAAGCTATTTCCGGTGTTGCAAGATCATCTATTGTGTATTCAACGGATGCCATTGGAGATATCGGGCGAGTAAGAGCCTTAACTTTTGGTGCTGGTGGTGATTCAATTTATGTACATATCAATGAAGATGAAGGAGACGCGGCACTATTCTTTTTACCTGGCCAAGTTATGCTCCTTGCAAATGCAACCTATTGGGATTTTACTTTTAATCCTGATCCAGCCACCATCATTTTAACTGCAATCGTAACTGATTATTATGGAAATGCTGTAGTAGATGCACCCATTTCATTTACAGGAACAGGTGTAAGCGCTTGGGCTGAACTTGGATTAGAAGTCTATACAGATGAAGGTGTTGATGGCGCAGGTGTAGGTGATGGATGTTTTACTTGGCGTGATTATGGCTATGATGATAATCCAGCGACATCAGATTGGGGAAATTTCAACGATCATCACGATGCATGGGACGTTAATAACGACGGTACTTGGACTATCGAAGATGATATTGCAGAAGTTTCTGAACCATTTGACGATTATGGACTGGATGGTGTAGATGGTACTGCAGATGAAGGTGAAGGAAATGGAGAATGGGACGGATATTCTATGATTGGATGTGAAGCAATTGTAAACACAGACCAGGATGGATATGCAAGGATTATTGTGCAATTTGATAAGGCAATTTGCACTTTAGCTAATGAAGATGAAGATTCCGGATTATGTACCTGGGATGATTTTACAGCAACCTTGTCAGCAACATTAATGATCCCACAAATCACTGCCAGTGATCCAATTGATATTTTATTAGTAAGGTCACAAGATACCTGTGATCAATAACCAATAAGGTGAGGCGCCGATAAAAATTATGAGTACAGATTTTAATCCCCAATTTTCTCGGATTGGTGAAATATTAGTACATCAAGGTAAAATCTCTGAAAGCCAGTTAAACCAAGCATTGGTTGAACAAAAAAATACCCGTGAAAAACTTGGACAAACTCTCATTGATATGAATGTAATCAATGAGGAAGACCTAACAGGGGTTTATGCGCTACAAATGGGATTTAAAAAGGCTGATAACTTTATTTTATTGGAAGCGGATTCAGCCATTGCTGCAATGATTCCAGAAGATTTTGCAAGATCGAATCGAGTGTTAGCCGTTAATAAAAATGATTCCACCCTTGTTGTAGCTATGGAAGATCCTGAAGACCTAGTTACTATAGATGCAATAAAGCGACTCACGAATTTGAGTCCTGAAATAATTGTATCAGGACCAACGCTTATGGAAAAGGCTCTAGACAAAGTTTATGGCGAGATCCAAAAAACGGCTGAAGTAAGTGAAACGATAGAAAGTATTACAGTTATTTCCGGCGATGAAGGTTCTCAGGAAGTTGTAAATCTTTCTCCTGATAAAGCATCTAAAGAAGATGCGCCAATTGTAAAACTTGTGAATCTAATTTTCCAGGAATCGATAAAGGAGAGGGCGACTGATATTCATGTGGAGCCCATGGAAAAACAAGTTTACATACGCATTAGAATTGATGGTGTTCTCCAAGTAATCATGACCCCGCCTATTTCATCATTAAGTGGAATAGTAACACGGATCAAAATTTTATCTAAATTAAATATAGCTGAAAAACGATTACCTCAAGATGGTCGATTTTCCATAAGATCACCCGGAAAAGATATTGATGTACGTGTCTCCATTTTACCAACTATTTATGGCGAAAAAATTGTAATGCGTCTTTTGGATAAAACGGGATTCGATTTCAATCTCACATCCTTGGGATTTCCGAGAGAGAATTTGGGCGTTTTTAAAAAAATGATTAATCAACCGTATGGCATGGTCGTTGTATCTGGCCCAACAGGGTCAGGTAAATCCACATCTTTATATGCCGCTTTAAAAGAGATTAAAAGTGAACGAACCAATATAACAACTGTTGAAGATCCTGTGGAATATCAATTGGATGGTGTAAACCAAGTCCAAGTGTTTGAAGATATTGGCCTCACATTTGGTTCGACCTTACGGTCCATACTTAGACAGGATCCTGATATTTTATTAATTGGAGAGATTCGTGACGGAGAGACTGCAGACATCGCTGTAAAATTTTCACTAACAGGTCACTTGGTCTTTTCAACTGTACACGCTAACGATGCGGCCGGTACAATTACTCGACTATTGGATATTGGCATTGCGCCATTTCTTGTTGGGTCATGTTTGAATTTAGTGATGGCTCAAAGATTGGTAAGAAGAATTTGTCTGGATTGTAAGGAAGAGCACAATCCAACCCCCGAAGAACTTAAAATGGTTGGGCTTGATCCTAATCGGATCAAGGGAAGCCTATATCGTGGGAAAGGATGTACGGAGTGTAGAAATACTGGATATAAAGGTCGATTGGCTATTTTTGAAATGATTCCTATGGCACGCAACCTTCGAAAACTTGTTTATGAAAGCGCAAATGAAGATGATATTCGACAAACTGCACTTAAAAATGGGATGGTTACCCTTCGGGAAGCGGGTCTCACAAGAGTGTTGGATGGAACAACTTCGCTAGAAGAAGTCATGAGATCAACTGTTGAAGATTTATAATGGCCGTTTATAATTACCTATCAAAAGATTCAGAAGGTAAAAGAAAGGAAGGCGAAATTCGAGCAGATTCCATTGATACTGCAGTCCAAAAATTATCATCAAATGGACAAATGGTCATTACCCTTAAAGAGGTGGATGATACATTTGATTTTTTAGGCCCCTTTCTTGATGAACTTCAGCTTTCAATTGAAAAAGCAAAAAATAGAATTCCTCTATCAAATATTGTTTTTTTTACTCGCCAACTAGCAACGATGTTTGCTGCTGGTTTGACGTTAGAAAGAGCAATCCATAGTTTAGGGTCTGAAGAAAAACATAAAAAATTCAATCGAATTTTAACATCGGTTGGGTCCAATATTCGTAAAGGGCTCAATTTTTCAGAATCATTAGCACGTCACCCTGGCGTTTTTAATTCACTATTTGTTGCTATGGTTAAAGCTGGAGAAGTAAGTGGTAACCTAAACGAGATTCTTGAACAGTTAGCAACCTATTTGGAAAAATTAGATGACACCCGTCGTAAGGTAAAATCTGCCATGAATTATCCAATATTTATGATTGTATTTCTATTCGTTATGTTGGCAGTTATGCTTTTAGTTATTATACCAAAATTTTCTCAAGTTTATGCTCAATTGGGTGCTGGGTTACCAGATGCTACCCGAAAAATGATAGAACTCAGTACTTGGTTTGGAAACAATATAGGATTTTTAGGGTTTGTCGCTTCCTTGGTGTTCGGTGTTATTTGGCTTATTTCTAAAACTCAAAGAGGTGGGTTATCATTGGATTTGTTAAAATTGAAAACACCTGTTTTTGGATCTCTTTTGGAACAGTCTATCTTAAATAAATTTTGTAAAACATTTGGTATTCTAATAGGATCAGGTGTCCCTATTTTAGAATCAACTGCTTTATTACAAAAGGTTGTTGATAATAAAGTCTATGAAAAAGCAATCGAAGATGCATCGAATTATATTCGAGACGGATATAATATATCCACTGCTTTAAGACGAACGGAAGTTTTCCCATCTATTTTATTACAATTAGCATCTACGGGTGAAGATACAGGGGAATTAGCTGATTTACTTGATCGTGCAGCCGACTATTATCAGAAACAAGTTGATGCTTTGGTCGAAAGAATGACCACTTTAATTGAACCTTTATTAATCCTGCTTGTGGGCGCTGTTATAGCCATTATGGTTGTTTTAACCTATTTACCTGTATTTCATTTGGGATCAGCATTACAGTCGGGGTTATAGTGTTGTATTTCGTGATTCCAATTGTATGTGGACTATCCCTAGGGTATGGCATAAAATGGACGATTAATTGGTTAAATATCAAAGAATTTCAAATTAGAAATCAAAATATTATATTAGAGCTCACCAGTGTCATTTTATGGATGTGGGCTTTTTTAAATCTACCATTGGATGAAGCGATTATCTTTTCTCTAATTTCAACTATCCTGGTTGGAATAGGTTTGATTGACTATTTCACTTTTCAAATACCACTTCTACTTATTTTGATTGGAGTCGGAGTTGCGTTCCTTAGCGTTTTAATAGGATTAACATATTTATCATCTGCATTATGGGGTATTTTTGTTGGTGCAATTATTCCTTGGGGAATAATGGGAATTACATGGTTTATCACCAAAAGACAGGGAATGGGATATGGCGATATTCAATTAGGTATTTTATTGGGCGCTTGGCTTGGCCCCGTTAGAATGGCAATGACACTTTTTAGTGCATCTTTATTGAGTCTAATTGCGTGGATAGCCGTTTCATTAATGAAAGAATTTGATAAAAATAGGGCAATACCACTTGCGCCATTTCTTGCAGTTGCTGGGATAGGCATTTATATTGGCAGTGTTTATTACCCGAGTTTTTTCTACTTATTGATCATCGAATAGAGGCAAATATGACAACATTACGAAATCAGATAATCCTTTTAATAACATTTACTTTCCTCTTTGCAGGTGAACGGCTTGCGGAAATAAAGTATAATGGTTTCAAAGTGACTTCAGAATCGATCGAAATGAAAATCCAATTCAAAAATCCTGGTTTTGAATTAAACGAACGGATTATTGATGGAATTTCTTTTATTAAACCTGAAATAATGAATTCTGGTTCTATGGTAGAACCGGGTGAACCATTTTTACCAACGCTCAATACATTTTATGCTGTTGAACCGGGTAAAAAGTATCAAGTACAGGTAACTATATTAGAGTCTGAAACTGTTTCAGATATATCAGTTCTGCCTTTTGAATCATGGGAAGCTGATCAACCTGAAAGAGGGATTAAAGGTGTATCCTACTCACGAAATGAATTATTTCCTTCTGAGATAGCAACCATTTCCGAACCAAGTGTAATGAGAGACCTAACCATGGTTCAAGTGTCATTAACACCATTTCAATATAATCCAGTAACAGAAGAATTAACCATTATACATAGTGCGGAAGTTGAATTAATTGAGAATGGGTCCATTGAAATGCCTTTTATTCCTGCGAAAAGATCTAGAGCATTTGAACCCATTTTTGAATCGTTGGTTGTAAACTATGAATCTTTAAGCCGTGATGAAGTTGAATACCAACGCCCTGCCATTTTATATGTTCTACCAAATAATATTGGTGGATTATTGTCCACAGTTGAAGAATTAATGGACTGGAAACGTCGGATGGGATACGAGGTGAATTACATATCTTCATCCAATGTGGTAAATAACAGGAATAACCTAAAAAATTATATTGAAAATGCTTATGAAACCTGGGATAATCCGCCTGTCCATGTCAATATTGTAGCAGACGCTGAGGGAAGTTATGACGTGCCTACATGGACAGATTCGTGGAGCAGTTATAATGGGGAAGGGGACCACCCTTATTCATTATTAGAGGGTGGGGACCAGTATCCTGAAGTCTTTCTGGGCAGGCTCTCTTTTGATTCAAGTTCTGATCTGAATACCATTATTAGCAAAACCCTAAATTACGAATCAACCCCATATATGAACGAAAATTGGTTCCAGAGAGCGTGCTTGGTTGGAGATCCTACTTCATCAGGTATTTCTTGTGTAATCACGAATGAAAATATTCATGAAATGTTGGACTTAGTAGGTTTTGAAGATGTAAACACTGTATACGGGGGATCGTTCCCTAATCAAATGCAGTCTGGGATCAATGCAGGTGTCTCCTTTTTCAATTACCGGGGATATTATGGGGTGAGTGGATTTAACTCCAGTCATGTAAACAGTACCAATAATGGTTTTATGCTGCCTATAGCTACGGTTATTACGTGTGGAACAGGTTCCTTTGCAAGTGGGGAATCATTAATTGAAGCTTTCATTAGAGCTGGTACTGTTGCAAACCCAAAAGGATCTGTAGTCTGTATTGGTACAGCAACATTGGGAACGCACACCATGTTTAATAATGTGGTGGATATGGGCTTCTATTACGGTGCTTTGATTGAAGGAATTGAAAGTGTCGGTGCTGCCCTGATGTATGGGAAAATGATGCTTTATAAAAATTATCCAAGCAACCCGAGCAACTTTTGCAATATTTTCGCTCATTGGAATAATCTCATGGGAGAATCATCTCTTCAAATGTGGAGTGATTATCCGGAAATCACTACGGTTTCCCATCCCTATGCAATTACAAAGGGAACAAATTATATCGACATCACCGTATCAAAGGGTGCCGGCCCTGTTGAAGATGCTTGGGTAACTATTTATAAAGAGGATGAAATTATTGAATCAAGTTATTCTAATGGAAATGGATTTGTTCGGTTACCAATAAATTCGATCGAAGAAGGTGAAGTCTTGGTTACTGTAACCAAAAAGAACCATTATCCATACCAGAATTCATTTCAGATTTATGATCCGGGTGTTTCAATCAATGTTGAGGAATCAACAATTACAATTGATGATGATAATTCAGGAAATTCATCTGGAAATGGAAATGGTATTGCAAATGGAGGCGAAACCCTCGAGCTTTATGTCAGTGCTACAAATTTTGGATCAAATGATGCAACTGGTGTAATAGGTACTATTTCTTCCACAAATAACAATATTGATGTTGTAAACAATACTGTGTCTTATGGAGATATCGCTTCGGGTAATACGAATGGTAGTTCTACTCCCTATTTAATTACCCTTACAGACGGAATGCAGGAAGGAACAAATTTGGGTCTTACAATTACTTTTATTGAATCGGGTGGTTCCACGACCACTGGAATTGTGAATGTGGATGTTGCAGGGAATAACATTATTGCCTCCAATGTAGATGTTATTGGATCTGCAAGTGACATATTAACACCAGGTGAATCTTCCTATATTAAAATTCAACTTCAAAATATGGGTACCACCAATGCAACGTCAGTAACAGGTACAATTACCTGTGCATCGCCATTTGTTGAAATATTAGATAATACAGGGACTTGGTCTTCAGTATTAAATGGTGGCTCGGCTTATAATTCAAATAACTATTTTGAGATATCTACTCTTGAAGAAACAATTCCGGGTGCAATTGCACATCTCATTGTAAGTATAGAAACTGGAGAAGGGTACCAGTCTAATTCTATTGTTGATGTTCAAATTGGTGAACCCACCGTTTATGATCCAGTCGGACCGGATGCTCATGGCTATTATATTTATGATAGCGGAGATATTAACTATCTTCTTGCACCATCTTACTCTTGGGTTGAAATAGATAGTCGTTACGGGGGTAGTGGATCACATTTAAGTTCTTTAACAGATTCTGGAAATAATGGGGACGATGTTGAAACAATCAATATACCTTTTGTTTTTAGATTTTATGGCCAGGAATATGAAGAAATTAGTGTTTGTTCTAATGGATGGATTGCCATGGGAGATTCAGATCTAGAATCTTTTAGGAATTATCAAATCCCGGGTGTTGGCGGACCGGGTGCAATGATTGCTGCCTTTTGGGATGACTTAAAACTAACAAGTCAAGGTCGTGTGTATACTTGGCATGATGAAGTCCAAAAGAAATTTTATATCCAGTGGTCCAGAGTTCGCACCTATCAAAATAATTCTACAGAAACATTTCAAATAGTTTTACTGGACCCAAGTTACTATATCACGCCTACAGGTGATGGTGAGATCCTGATGCAATACATGGATTTCAATAATACATCCTATGGTGCCTATAGTTGGGACCAGATCCACGGGAACTATTGTACTGTTGGGATTGAAGACCATACTATGACAAAGGGTTTACAGTATACTTTCAATGATATCTACCATCCTGCGGCAATGGAATTAGAGGATGGTGTTGCATTGCTGATCACAACACGGGGCAGTGATATCCGTCTCCATGGTGATGTTAATTATGATGAAAGTGTCGATATTTTCGATATCCTCCTTTTAGTTGATTTCATCCTGGGGCATGAAGGGTTGGTCAATCCATATTTTGCAGATATTAATAGTGATGGGATGGTGAATATCATGGATATGATTGGACTAATTCAATTAATTATGGAGTATGGTTCGTAAACTAAAGTGATAGCTGAAATTCAATATGTCCATGATTCCTCTAATTGTACTTGGCGCCTTTGCGATTGCTTTATGTGTTGCCGGGATTATTGAATTTCAATACCATATGCGGTCCTTGGCCGCTATTCCACTTCGAATTCATATTAATGGAACACGTGGAAAATCTAGTGTAACACGCCTAGTCGCTGCCGGATTAAGAGAAGCAGGGATTCGTACATTTGCAAAAACTACTGGCACCGCACCCAGAGTCATTGATTCAGATGGCAAAGATAGAATAATTCATCGATTAAGATTACCTTCAATCGGAGAGCAGGTGCGCTTACTCAATTATTTCGCCGGAGAAAAACCAGATGCTGTTGTGATGGAATGTATGGCAGTTCAACCTCAATATCAATGGATAGCAGAACATCAAATGGTGCAATCTCAAATTGGTGTTATTACAAATGTTCGACCCGATCATTTAGAAGAAATGGGCCCCACGGAAGACGATGTGGCTTACTCACTTTGTAACACGATTCCGGTTGGAGGGACCCTCATTACAGGGGAAGACCAAAAACCGTTGATACTCGAAGAAATAGCTAAGAAAAATGGGTCTGAATTTATTCAGTCGAATGAAGCAGAAGTCACTCAAGAAGAACTAGATAAATTCACATATATGGAGCATCCAGCCAATGTGGCCGTAGCTTTGGACGTATGTAAAAAAGTTGGTGTAGATAGAGAATTAGCTCTGGAGGGAATGCACAAAGTACAGCCTGATCTTGGGGCTCTCATTGCTTGGAATTTGGATAAAGATGCAAAACGGATTCAATTTGTGAATGGTATGGCAGCAAATGACCCAGTCTCAACGCTTCAAATTTGGAAATTTGTCATTGATCGATATCCAGCAGAAGGGGGAACATGTGTCTTTTTTAATTCTAGGGATGATCGACCTGTGAGAACGAGACAAATGATCGAATTGACTTTAGAGGGAATCAAACCGGATCATTTTATTGTGCGGGGTGATAAGGTTAGTGCGACACTACAAAGGCTTCACTACCATTCACCGGGGACACAGATTATTATTTTTGGATTAAATGATAAATTAGAAAATGTTGTGAATCATATAATGGATTTGCCACACGATACCTTGGTTTATGCAATTGGGAATCAGGTTGGATCTGGTCAAGATATTTTAACTCAAATTTCAAAGTACAGGCACCATGGTTGAAATTAGTATTGGATTAGGAATCATTTTAAGTCTCGTTTTGTCGGAAACATTAGGAGTCACCGCCGGCGGGATTATTGTACCGGGGTATATCGCATTATATTTACACCATCCAATTCAAGTTGTGATTACTTTTTTAGTTGCTATACTTGTATGGGGAATTATACAAGGTCTGGGAAATATAATGTTTTTGTACGGAAAACGTCGAATTGTACTTGCATTAATCCTTGGTTTCTTTTTCGGATATATCACTCGAAATATTTTATTTATGCCTGCAGAAATAGGCCCCGTTGCAGTGATTGGGAATATTATTCCCGGACTCATTGCAAATTGGATGGATAGACAAGGTGTAACTCGGACATTATCTGTAGTTATTCTTACTGCTGTTTTAGTCAAACTAGCTGTTATGTTATTATTTGGTGGGGTGCTTTTTGAATAATTATAAAAAACAGCCATTTATCCCTGCTATTCAAAAAGAATCAACTTTGGTTGCGTTGTCTATATTGGCATTAATTTGCTTTCTGGTTGCAATCAATTCGAAGACTATCAACATATCACCAACCTATAATGATAAAGTTGAAGCGGCAGAATTGATGAAAAAATCAATGAATGTTTTGAAAGAATTCAGAATGGAAAATAGTGTATTCGTTGATATTGAAAACGATCCAAATGAAACCGGTCTAATTGGATCCCCATTTAGTCTTATAACAACAGATGAAGGTGACTTGGATGCGAAATTAACGACATTGGATCCTAACTTTTCTGCGGCAATGGTTGATCTAATGTATCAAATAAACTTATCGAATGGTGACACTGTTGCATTGCTCATGACAGGCTCAATGCCTGGGGCAAATATGGCTATTTTGAATGCATGTGAAGCCCTAGGGGTCCATCCGGTAGCTATTACAAGTATAGGTGCATCTCAGTGGGGCGCAAACCATATTGATTTTACATGGTTGGATATGGAATCCATATTATATGAAAATAAATTAATTCCCGCTCGAAGTATTGCAGCATCGATTGGGGGTAGAAATGATATGGGTCGATTATTATCGCCGGCGGGTCGAAAATTGATCATGGAGAATATAGAGTCTCATAAACTTCCGCTTATTCATCGTAATCGTTTGGCCGAAAATATTCAAGACCGAATGGATATATTTAAATCAATTCAACCCATTTCACAATATAATGCAGTGATTAATGTTGGGGGTGGTGTTGCGAGTTTAGGGACAAGTTTTAATCTCAAACTGCTCCCACCAGGTGTGGTGAATCGAGCCGATTTGACTAATATCGTAAGACCGGGAGGGATTGAAGGTGTGATGGCTAAATTTGTAAAGGCAAATGTACCTGCGCTCCATATCCTAAATATTCGGCCATTAATAAGACAGTTTAATATGCCATTTGCACCCATACCTATACCTGAAATAGGGTCAGGTAGTTTATATGCTGAAGAAAGGTATAATTTGCTTGTGACTACAATATGTTTATTGATTGTAGGGGGAAGTGTATTTGGTATAGGTATTCAAAGTAAAAGAAAGATTAAGGAACATTTAGTCCAACATGAACCAGACAGTTTACTCTAAGATATTTTCCAGCCTACTTGTTATTTTGATGTTGTCACCTGTGGAGGCAAAACTCATAAAACCCAGTATGAATGGAGAAGAAAAAGAAATTTTGATCATTAATTCAAAAAGACGGCTTTACTATCCAATCACATCCGATGGGCTCAATTATTCAGTTCAAGGTCCAGCAAGATTTGAATTCATTTCTCGATATCCCGTTATCAGGAAGAAAAAAGAGAGCCATCCTTATAACTATAAACTTATAATAGATGGTCAAGATACTGTTCATGTTAAGCATCGTTACAGGGTTCAAAAATCAATTAAATCTGTTCAGCATCCGAAACACAGATATACCCATTCAGGAAATTATTTTATTAACTTGGATAAAGGTATCCATACAATAGAAATAGGTGAAGGGAGTGGCTTAAAATACCCTGTCCTGATTAGAGTTTTATCAAAGGAATTCGAAACTATGGGGAAGAAAAGAGAGATTCTATCTCCTATGGTGCACCAGAATTCTGTAAAACTTATTACAGATAATAAAGAAGTGGATTACTTTGAATGCACTTATTCAATTCCACTTCAAATCAAAGCTCAGGGAAAGAAAACGCTTCGTATTATGAGTCGACTGGAATTTTCAGAGTCTATGGGTCAAGAAGAGTCTTATCGCCTTCGTGTCAAGGAAGGTAAAAAAGTTATTGGGACATTCTATTTCAATACAAATAGATCATCAGTATCACAAATTTCTGGCCGACTTGATAAAGTCCCAGGAAAATGGCGGTCTTGCGAAATATCTATTCCAAAAGGAATACATACCTATTCTGTCGAAGTTGCAGATAGGGACAAAACTGTACTGACTCGTTTTATCTTATACTAATGATTCAAGTAAAATACACATTTTTAAGATTGATAATTTTGTCGTGCCTGTCGGCGAATACACCTATTGAGTATACCATTGGCATTTCTGGCGGGTACGACAATAACGTTATGCGCTTTTCGCAAAATGAATTTAATGATGCTGCCATGAATATTGACCTTTTGGGTGGAGCGTCAACATTTGATAGTTTTGTATATCGCATGGGTATTTCTGGAAAGAAATCTATTTGGGAATCGAGGCATAAAGAGTTACAATTAAGTGGATCGGCTAATTGGGCTGATTATTACCATAGTCCTGAACGAAAATATTTGTCAGGTGGATTTTATGCGACTTATAGGTGGGGCTCCTATAAAAATATTAAATACTCGATTCGTCATTTAGATAGCTTCTATCTTCGACATTATGTAAATCGAGATATAAGTACCAAATCACTCGAAGCCTGTGCCTTTACCGATCGAAATCAATCCATAAGTATTACAAATAAGTTAAGCCGTCGAGTTTGGGCTAATTTTGGTGGAGGATATCTCCAAAGGTATTACGATAAGCCTTTTTATGAATTTGATCTCAATATTTTATATTTGAAAGTCAAACTGAATAAACGAATTAGAAAAATTGGGATTGTCTCAATTCAAGTAGATCGTGGAAGAGCCATAAGCCAGTCTCATTTTCTTCCAAATAGACCTAGTAGTTTTAATAGATCATACGAAACGATAGAGTGGTATATACCCATAAAAATACAAAAGAAAATTTATGGACTTAATGAAGTGGGATTTTCAATCCGTCAAGAAAGTAGATCCTATGATGCTGAGGACCCCAATGATCCACTCCATGCAGGAAGAAACCATTTAGATACCAAATATGATGTTTGGATAGAGAAAAATTTAACCGAAACATTGAATGTGACTGTTTCAGGGCGATATCGGACTCGCAGAACAGAATCAGCTTATGATTGGGTGACAGATTTGAAGAGTTTTAAACAATTACAGTTTTGGTGCAAAATTGAATGGGATTTGATATATGATCGTTACTAAAAGTTTGACAAGCATCCGTGCTTGTCTTTTATTTCTTTATGCAATTTTGCTGGGAAGCATTTTTACCGGCTGTATCGAACCCAATACCGAAGACCTATGGTCAATAACCATAAAGGGTGTATTGCAAACGGAAGGATTCGCACGGGATATTGCTATAGAAGGTAATACAGGTTATGTTGCTGCTGGTCAGGCTGGGGTGCAGGTGTGGAATCTTTCAGACCAAACACAGTCTGGCTACTTTGCTGGCTATGTGGAAGGTGGTGCTTTCTTGGAATTTGAAGATGTCTCTATCATTGGCCGTAACCCACTTAATAATTTGATCTTTGCATCGGAATCGAATGAAGATGTTAAAATTTTCCATTATGCTACCGGTGATTCTGATATTACGTACCGCAATACCATCATGAGTGCAAGGACAAAGGGCTTTGTTTCCTTTCCTTTAGCGGATGATCAATTCATCATGTATGCCGCCGACAATGATGATGGCATGAAATGGCATACTTACGATCTTGATACAACAATTATTTTTAATATTGAATTTATCGTGTGGACCCCTAACGGTGGTGATGAGATCTATACACCTGGAAAACCCCAAGGAATCGATTCGGATGGTGAAACTTATATCGCCATGGCCGTGGATCAATTAGGTGTTGAACTTTATTCAATTGACTCATTGGGTACAGATCCGGTCTTGATAGGGCGTGTCGATACAGAAGGAAATGCGGAGCAGGTATTGTTAAGCCAAATGGGTGTGTTTGCCTCTTGCGACGATGCAGGGGCAACTTTTATCCCTTGGCAGGATTTTATCGATTCTGGTGGTAGGACACAACTTTTACCAACCGGTATGATACAATCTCGTTTTGCTGAAGATCTTACGGTAGATCACATTGCGGTTTATGGTGTTGTTGCAGCCTTATCATTGGGTGCGAAAGGAATTGCTTTGTATGATGTGACCGATCCATTTGCACCAGAGGAAAAAGGAATATTTCCAATTGGATATACTTATAAATCCCAATTCTGGGGAGAAAAATTAGTAGTCTGTACCCGGGAAGGGCTGCAGATCATAACCATTGAACAATAGAAAGTCATCCTGA
>JAPYRR010000080.1 GCA_029936885.1 Fidelibacterota bacterium
GGATAAGAATATGAGAGAATCGGTCATAAGTAAGATAAAATTTTATCCATTAAAAATGTGACGATTAACAACCCAACGCCTGCCTTTGTTTGTGTGTTCATACGATTGTCTGTATCCTGCATTAATCCTGTAAATGTGAGTCCGGCTCCAGTTAAATAAAACCAATTCCGTACTCCTTCTGGAAATGATCTTTTGTGCAAGTCTAAATTCATTTGCTTTATGGTCTCTAAACCAGCCAAATAGGTAGTGGAATAAAGTAAGGTGGCTTCAATAGCGTTCTCATCATTCCCAAGTGAAAAATCAAATTGTTCAATGGGTTCAATTATTTTTAATCCCAATTGAATTGACTCTGCTGATTCAATCACTTGGAACTCTTTTATGCCTTGGGGTAATTCCTGATTTGATAAAGATGTTGTATCTCCTGTGCTTTTGTAAAGCGTGATATAAAACCACCCGGAATTGGCCTGCCACCCTGTAATATTCGCAAAATCAAATGACGAATTAAAAACCATAGAAATAATAATTCCATTTTTTTTGGATTCAATTTGAATCGACTTTAATTCATTCGATTGCGCATAAAGTAGTCCAGTCATTAAGATTGAAATTGGAATGTGTTTTAAAATCTTGATATTTTAACCTAATAGTAACGATGATAAAATTAAGTTATTCTAACGAACAGATGAGGATGAAAAGACATTAAAAGAGTAATTAATTTATCCAGAGTTATTCAAGAAACGAAAAACAAGGGTTCAAAGGAGAATTACCCATTGTTCAGATTCAAGTGGTAGGGTAATTTTCCCGTCTATAATCTTCCAATAAATGTATATTAAAAAAATCATATTAAGTGCATTCCTTTCCGCACAAATATTAGTAGGCCAATCTGAAATGGAAGTTCAGGGTGCATTTGGTGCGGTCACTATTGATGGTGAACTATGGAACCAGATATCACTTAGACCCGTCATTCCGTTTGGAAAACTTTCTATCGCATTGGATATTGTTTTTTATATAGATGAAGATGGTAACATTCATGATGACGAATGGGATTTCTCATCAGGAGAAAAAGTAAAAAATTCACTGATTGATAAGATCTATTTTATTAAATACGGGAATGCATGGGACGGGAATTATTTTAAAATTGGTGCATTAGATGATGTTACAATGGGGTATGGAATTCTCATCTCGGATTATACAAATACGTTATTATATCCACAGGTAAGAAAAGTCGGGATGGAATTTGTTGCTGAAACGATGGGACTCACTATTTTTGGATTCACCAATGATTTTAAAGAAAATATGGGTGTAAGTGGTTTACGTATTTCTGCGCCTACATTAAATAGTTTTACCAGTGGAATATCCTGGGCAGGTGATCGAAATCAATATCTGGGGCTTCGTGATTCTGATGGTGACGGTCGTCCAGATATTGTTGATGATTTTCCAGACGATGAATATTTATGGTTGGATACCGATGGCGATGGACTTGCAGATAGTGATGAATTCGAATGGGATATTGATGGGGATGGAATCACAGATACATTAGGTGCACATATCCCTGGCTGGAATTTGGATACAGTTATTGTATTGGATCATGATATCCAAACAAAACCAGAACCCATAGATATTCATGAAGAGAAAGAGCAGATTCAATCCTTTGCCTTGGATATTGGATATACGCTATTAAGTGATGGACCCATTATATTAGATGCATATGCAGAATATGCAAGTTTGTTAGGGAGAACGAACAACCCAATAACGGGTGAGCGAGAAAATGTTGGATATGGGATTATTCCTTTAGGATTATCTGCCCAATTTGGTCCGGCCACATTCAATTTCGAATTTCGGATGGTGCCCGCTGGAAATTTTGAGTTCGGTTATTTTGATCGAGCCTATGAAGTAGAACGAGCTACATTTCAAAGTAATTCATTGAATCAGGGAACGATTGTAACAAAATCAAGCAAGCTAGGAATGTTTGGAAAACAGAATGGGTTTTATTCGTCTTTAGATATTAGCATTGGGAGTCTTTTTGATGCAGGATTATCCTATCAAAATTTAAAAGGTGATCAGTACAACTCATCAATAAATGCTTTTGAAAACGCCACCAACCAAAGTTTTATAGCAATGTTAGAATTACAAAACTCTATGAGTAGGATTAATAATGCATCTTGGTTTTACCAACAAAGGAATGTACCCAATCCATTTGATTTTGAATATTCTGAATCAACCATTATTGGATATGATGTAGGGATAAGTCTTGGCAATGGTATGGTTTTGACTTACATATTCAGAAAAACTTTTCAAGATATGAATGGTGATGGAGATGTACTGGATGATAATGAAATGATTAATATGACAAGTATTGAAACAAGTTTTTCATTTTAATTTTATCTGGAAGAGCAAAAGTTAATCAAATGATATTTAAGGATAATTTACCAGCCATGATAAACTTTAGTGGTAAAAAATGAAGTCAGGAGAGATTAGAACATCCTTTTTCAAATTTTTCGAAGAGAAAGACCATCAATTCGTTAGAAGTTCTCCAGTTGTTCCCAATGATGATCCCACTTTATTATTTACGAATGCCGGGATGAATCAGTTCAAGCCAATATTTTTGGATCAAACTATTCCAGAAAATTCTCGAGCAGTTAATAGCCAAAAGTGTATTCGTGTTTCCGGGAAACATAATGATCTTGAAGAAGTGGGTGTGGATACGTTTCATCATACATTCTTTGAAATGTTGGGTAATTGGTCTTTTGGGGATTATTATAAGAAAGAAGCGATTCAATGGGCATGGGAGCTTTTTACAGATGTGTGGGGATTAGATAAGGACAGGCTCTGGGCTACCGTTTATGAAGATGATGATGAAGCTTTCAATCTTTGGACAGAGGTAACAGATATTTCTCCCAGTCGAGTTCTTAGATGCGGGAAAAAAGATAATTTCTGGGAAATGGGTGAAACAGGTCCTTGCGGACCCTGTTCAGAAATTCATTATTATGTAGGGGATGAACCAGAGAATCAAAAAGCCTCTGGCGTGAATGTATCCCATGAGTATTGGGAATTATGGAATCTGGTCTTTATTCAAAATAATCGGAAAGAAGATGGGACTATTGAAGATCTACCGGCAAAACACGTGGACACGGGTGCAGGACTCGAAAGAATCGTAGCAGTACTTCAAGGTAAAAATAGCAATTATGATACGGACTTGTTTTTGCCCATCATTAAAAAAATAGAGTCTATTTCTGGGAAAGATTACTTAGACGACCCAATTCCATTTAGGGTCATTGCTGATCATATCCGAATGTTGTGTTTCTCAATAGCCGATGGTGGTTTACCGTCCAATGACGGAAGAGGATATGTAATTAGACGAATTCTTCGCCGCGCCGCGCGATTTGGCCGAACAATTGGGTTAACGGATCCATTTTTATTTGATCTTGTTCAAACGGTTGGAGAAATCATGGGAGAAACCTTTTCGGAAGTTCTTAAAATCCAACCCCATATTGAAAAAGTGATTCAAGCAGAAGAAACATCTTTTAATCAAACTTTAGATAGGGGAATTAACCATTTTGATAAAATGATTGATACGCTTGATGGAAAAGAGATTAGTGGGAGCGATGCTTTTAAACTTTATGATACCTATGGATTCCCATTAGACCTAACTCAACTTATGGCTCGTGAACGAGAATTAACCGTCGATGAAAAAGGATTTAATGTGGCTATGGCGGAACAGAAAAAGAAAGCAAAAGAAGCAGGAAAGTTCAAGGTAGGAACCACTACAACAGAATGGGTGATTGTTTCCGAAGGAAAAGATTCTGATTTCCTGGGATATGAATCCTTAGAATCAGAATCAAAAATTCGTCGGTATGTAATTCAAGATGATCAAATTCTGGTCGTTTTGGATCAAACACCATTTTATGCCGAATCCGGCGGACAGGTCGGTGATATAGGCACCATTTCGGGCGATGGGATAGATCTTAAGGTTTTGGATGTAAAAAAGGAGAATAATTCTTTTATTCACATTTGCACTGGCGCTATAGATAAAACAGGAACTGCCACTTGTCAGGTGGATGGACCTCGCCGACAATCTACTATGAACAATCATACCGCCGCACATCTGTTTTACAAGGCAATTAAAACTATTTTGGGAGATCATGTGAATCAGGCTGGTTCATTCGTCCATCCGGATTATTTTAGATTTGACATTACTCATTTTGAAAAAATCACTTCCGATCAAATAAGGGAAATTGAATTAAAGGTTAACGAGCAGATTTTACTAAATACAAAATTAGATGTTACAATTAAAAGTTATGATGATGCGAAAACATCGGGTGCTGAAGCTTTATTTGGAGAGAAATATGGCGATCTGGTCCGTGTGGTTCGGGTTGGCGATTATTCATTGGAACTCTGTGGCGGTACCCACGTGAAACGGACTGGTGATATAGGATCTTTCAAGATAACCGAAGAATCATCCTTATCCTCCGGTGTTAGGAGAATTGTTGCTGTCACGGGACAAAAAGCCGTTGAAGAAATGCAATCAAATGCATCTGTACTGCAAGCATTACAGCAAATATTAACGATTCCACGTTCGGGTATTAAAGAGCGAGTTAGCGGACTAATTAAAGAAAAGAAAAAACTTGAAAAACAACTCAAGCAAAAATCTGTAAATAAATCACTAGATATTGATTTAATGGATGACTCTGTGATTGTAGAGGGTTTCCAATTGATAGTTAAAAAAATATCTTTGAATTCTTTAGATGAATTGAAAGAATTGGGGGATCAATTATTTAATAAAATTTCCAAAGGTATTGGTGTGTTATTTATGGTAGGTAAAGAAAAACCCTCTGCGGTTGTTGTTGTATCAAAAGACTTGAATAAAACTGGAATTATTGCGGGTGCCTTGGCGAATGAAATTGGTGGATTTATGGGCGGTGGCGGTGGCGGTAAACCTCATTTAGCAACAGCAGGTGGGAAAAATAATGATGATATTGACAGTGCTATGGAACAGACAATGACATATCTCACAAAAATATTAAAGGGATAGTATATATGCAGTATGATTGTATTGAGAATGACTATTTTATTTATATAGAAAAAAATGAAAAAGTTATGGATACCCTAACTCAATTTTGTAATGAAAAGGGAATACAGAATGCCAAAATCTCAGGAATTGGTGCGGTGAGAAATACAGAGCTTGGTGCTTTTGATACAACGGCAAAAGAATATATCCGGAAGCCTTTCGATGGTGTTTGGGAATTAATAAGTTTTGAAGGAAATGTTACACTGAAAGATGGAGCACCATTTGTCCACGCTCATGTCGTTTTATCTGATCATAACATGCAAACAATTGGTGGCCATTTATTTGAAACCACCGTTGCGGCAGTTGGTGAGTTTTTCCTTAAAAAATTTGATGGCGTCGCATTTCGTAAACTTGATGATGATGTGGGATTACCCTGCATTTGTTTAGAAAACAGGTTTGATAAATTATGAAAAAAATAATACACACACCCTATGCCCCCGCTGCAATTGGTACCTATAATCAAGCTGTAGAATCTAAAGGATTCCTATATACGGCTGGCCAAATTGGTATTGTTCCGGGAACGGGAAAATTGATAGAAGGGGGCGTTAAAGCTGAAACTTTCCGTGCTTTGCAGAATATAGATGCAATTTTAAAAGCAGCTGGGATTGATAAATCTCATATTGTTAAGCTTACTGTTTTTATCACAGATTTAAGGGGGTTTAATTACGTAAATGAATCTTTTAAAGCATTTTTTGGTGGGGTAGATTATCCTGCAAGGTCAACTGTAGAAGTGTCTGGATTACCCTTGGGCGCGAGAGTTGAGATTGAATGCATTGCTTTTGTGTAGGTGTATGAAATTCCGAAATATATTCATATTAATTTTGATCACTGGGTTTATCTTGGGCCAAAATAATAAATCTTGTAAGGCGAAAAAAACCAAAGTTGCTTTTTATTATTCATTGATTCCGGGACTGGGTCAGATCTATAATGGAAAATGGATTAAGTCAGCTATGTTTATCGGGCTCGAAATTGCATCAATTGATGCTTGGTCAAAAAACAAGTCTATATATAATAAGTTTGAAAATGGAGATTATCCATTAAGAAAAAACCGATATCTTGAAAAAAGAAATAAGTATGCTTGGTGGATTGGATTTATATACGTGTATGCAATGATAGATGCGATAGTTGACGCACATTTGTATCCATTTGACTCTATCATGGAAAGTCCAATTGAATCTGAAAAAAAGGGAATAAATAGACATGAAGACTAGAGAACAATGGGGTTCTAAACTTGGATTTATTTTAGCAGCATCCGGATCTGCTGTTGGATTGGGTAATATTTGGAAATTCCCGCATATGGCAGGTGAAAACGGCGGTGGGGCCTTTACCATCGTTTATTTGATCTGTATACTCATTGTGGGGCTTCCCATCGTAATTGCTGAATTTGTTTTGGGACGAAAAACGCAACTTAGCCCAGTTGGCGCATTTGAAAAAATAGCGCCAAAAT
>JAPYRR010000081.1 GCA_029936885.1 Fidelibacterota bacterium
CCTAATTCTTTCATAAAATTCCTATAAATTTTGAAATTGAAATTACAATTTTATTTCTTGTGATTTAGTAAGAGAAATAAGTTCATTATCGTCCCAGTTCAATTTATCGGGATGAAATTTTATTTCGATTAAAAGACAATCTAATTCTTTGGGTGATACACTTATTCCCAAATGATTCAATCGATTCTTAAGCGCAGATTTCCCCGTGAATTTATCAATCACAAAATGACGTTTTCGTTTTAATGATTCCGGTGAAATAGCCTCATAAGATTTTGGTTCTATTACCACCGCTTTCACGTGGAGACCCGCTTTATGGGTGAAAGCATTTTTGCCTACAATGGGTTGGTTGACATTTGAATCCAATTTTGTAAATGAATCAACCATCTTAGTCAATTCTGGAATCATCCCCAAATCCCATTTGCCATTTATTTTATATAGATTTGTTAATGCAACAACGATTTCAGCCAAGGGTGGAAGCCCACACCGTTCACCCAATCCATTCACAGCTACATCCACACATTGGGCACCCGCTTCGAGAGCAGATAATGCATTGGCGGTTGCCATTCCGAAATCGTTATGGCAATGAACGTGAACAGGGATATCTAATTCAGCAACGAGTCTGCTCACAAGAATTTTTGTTTTTGTGGGTGTCAAACATCCCACCGTATCTGCCAGGCTAAATCGATCAACTCCAGAATTTTGGACTAATTGTCCAACTTGAATAAGATAATCTAATTCGGTACGGCTAGCATCTTCTGCTGTGAATCGGAGCTTAAGACCTTTGTCCTTCCCATATTCCACAGCGAATTGGATGCGTTTTAACGCTTCTGATTTTGTCACATTAAATTTATGTTTTAGACTCAATGGAGATGTTCCAAAAAAAATGCCCATCCATTCAACGCCGATAGCTACAACATCATTGATATCTGATTTTGATGCCCGGCCATGAGCCATTTTTTTCGCATTTAAACTAAGATCATTTAATGCTTCTACCCCTTCATAGACATCCGGAGAAACAGCTGGATGACCCAACTCAATAAAATCAACCCCAAAAATATCCAATTGCTTAGCCAGTGTAATCTTTTGTTTGACAGTAAAAGAGACACCCGGAGTTTGTTCACCCTCTCGAAGGGTTGAATCTAATATTTCTAATTTTTGGCGAATTAACATACCAATTTCCGTTGCGCTTCCATTCCCATAGAAATTAGAAATGGATCCTTTATCTGATATTTTGAGAATGCATTTTTTGAATCAACATCCAACCAATTATTTTGAATCATAATTTGTCCAATGGAACCGCCCAAGGTATTTCCCGGGCCCAACAATACCAATTTATCCGGACAAAATTCTTTTAATGCGACTTTGACTGACGTGGAAAAATCATAAGTATTTGTCACCTGATCTCCCAATGTGTATTGGTGTAACATATTTGTATCTGTGGAAAAAGGTGACCAAATTTTCCCTCGGCCGTCAACCAATGGGATCGATGGTTTCTGGAACAAAGTTGGCGATATTAGTCCAAGTGCATTTCGCGAAACAGATTTCAATAAAGGTGTATGAAAAGCCGCATGAAACGGCAACTGAAAAGGATATTTGTCATCAGTTGGTAATGATTTCAATAAAGAATCCAATGAATCCTGCTTGCCACCAATAACTAAATATCCACCCAAAAATATGGACACATGTGCGCCAGATTTTTCAACTTCAAATAAAACCATTTCTTTTTTGGCTTCATCCACTTGCCAATATTGGTCCACAATGGGATAAATTATTTGCCCACCGATGATACCACCTTTCATCATGGATCCCATGGTATGAATTAAATGATATGCATTTTCATAAGTTAACGCACCTCCCAAAGCTAAGGCAATGTACCAACCCATGGAATTCCCGGTAATGGCAACAATCTCGTATTTAGATTGATCAATAGACAAAAAATCTGATAAGCTACATGCATAAATAAGCGGTGATGCATTTTTCCCCGTCATGTGGATTTTTGCTTTAAACGGTGCAGAATCCAATTCTGTGAGTGTGGGTAACCCGGCAGTTTTACGTTGCTCATCCATCCAATCTATTTGAGACTGTGCCGAAATACCATTAGCTTCGAGATAAGCACTGGTTTCGCGGGTATAAGTTCCCCGCCCAGGGCAAATGACAACGATACGTTCTTTATTTTTCACTTTTTTAAACCGCTGAAGCGGTTTCCCTTTTATCATACTTTCTACACACCCCAATGAATTGGGGCGCTCGAAATCTAATTTTCATAGATGACTCTAATTTCAATTTCTGGATTACCCTAAAAAACCAAACCGTGAACACCCTAATAAAATAGGAAAATTGAATTCTATTTTGATTCTTACCCATTCATCAACTCCAAAGCATTCTGGATAATGGATTCTTTACTGGGGAGCGTAGCCGTCGCTGCAACACCGAGAGAAATAAAACTGTCCTCCGCCGCATGGAGATTAATATTCAATGGTTTTTTGGATTGACTGACCAATTGTGTAAAAAGCCCTTCTCCATGACAACCGGTTCGCCGGCATTCATCAACAATAAGCACATTGTTGCACGTTCCGATTGCTTTTAATAAATGGGGAATATCGATTTCTGAAAGCCATCGTAAATCGATGACTTTAATTTTTTTCTTTAATTTTTTCTCAATTTCTTTTTGGGCTTGAAGCGAAAAATATAATCCATTTCCATAGGTGATTATGGTGAGACTCTTTCCATTTCCATATAGACCAAATTCACCCAATGGAATTTCTTCTTTTAATTCAGGATAATTAAAATTCCATTTCCCATCTTTGGGTTCGTAGAGATCTTTTGTCATATAAAGTGCAATTGGTTCTACAAAAACCACCACACGTCCATTTTCATATGCTTCCTTAACGGCAGTGCGAAACATCTTTACAGCATCTGCTCCATTTGAGGGAACGGCAAGAATTATCCCGGGTATATCCCGAAAAATAGTCAATGAATTATCATTGTGAAAATGTCCACCAAACCCTTTTTGATAGGCTAATCCGGGCACACGTAGAACCATTGGATTGGTGAATTGGCCATCAGAGAAAAATGGTAATGTAGCCAATTCTCCACGGAGTTGATCTTCTGCATTGTGAAAATAAGCTAGGAATTGGATTTCCGGAATTGGAACGAATCCGTTATGGCCAAAACCAGCGCCAAACCCAATAATAGATGTTTCATCCAATGGACTGTTAAACACACGGCGCACACCATATTGTTTGTAAAGATCCGCCGTTACATGATAGACTCCACCCTTTTGCGCTACATCTTCTCCAAAAATCAATGTATTGGAATATTGCAACATAATATCGGATAAGGAATAATTGATTAATTTCGCCATATGTTGGGGTTGACCCATACGATCAAATTCTTTTCCAAAAAGATCTTTTCTTGCTTTTTGGGATGGAATCTTTGGCGCTTTCTGAATTGTATTATTAGCCGTGATGGATGCCATCACTCCGCGAGCAGTTTCAAGTTTTGGTCGAGTAGTCGCTGCATCAAAAACGTGATTTATTTGTTTTCGCGCCGATTCATAAATTGACTCAATATCATGGGAAGACAAACATTGATTTTCAATGAGAATTCGGGCCGAATGAAGCAGCGGATCATTGAATTCTGCGGCTTCAATATCAGGTATTGAAATATATCCCACTTCCACATCAGAGCCGGCATGCCCCATAAGCCGTACTGTTTTCATATGAAGAAAAATGGGGGAACGATTAATCCGGCAATCGTGTTCTGCTCGACGGGATTTGATAATGAGATCGATAAGATGTAAGCCGTCTGTTTGGATATAATCTAAACCGGGACGCATTGAAAAGTTGCTTTGAATCCAGTGATCATCCGTGGGAACGGAAATGCCTTTTCCATTGTCTTCACAAATAAAAATAATTGGAACATGACCACCCACATTTGTTACCCAACTGGCTGTATTAAAAGCGCTTAGAGCTGTTGAATGGTTAGCACTTGCATCGCCAAAACTGCAGATTACAATACTATCAGCTTCCAATTTCCTTTCTGAAATTTCCAAATCTTTAGCACGATCAATGGAAAAAGCTGTACCTACCGCTTTCGGTAAATGACTGGCAATAGTGCTGGTTTGTGGCGGAATATTTAGCACCTTGCTTCCCAATACTTTGTGCCGCCCCCCACTAATGGGATCTTCGGATGAAGCCATGAATGAGAGCGCCATATCATAAATCGGCGTGGATGCTGGGACTTGTTTAGATCGCTCAATGAAAAATGGTCCGCTGCGATAATGGAGAAATGCCATATCGGTGTAAGGGAAAACTTTTCCGAATACTGCATTCCCCTCATGGCCGGAACATCCAATTGTATAAAAACATTTTCCTTCATCTTTCAATAAGCGCGTTTTCAAATCCATATGACGACTTAAAACTTGGGATTCAAATATTGAAATTAATTCCGATGACCGGATATTAGTTTGGGACAATAAAAGCTTCGTCCGAGCTGATGGCAATTTCCCATCTTTCACAAATCTTGTGAAATTGGAATCGATAACTTCTGCTCTGTTGAAAATACTCATTATAAATGTGTTTATGTGTTCATGAAAAAATGTGTGCAAGTGTTAAAGTGTGCGGGTGCTCATGTAAGATTTGAATTAACACCTGAACACATAAACACATAAACACTTATATCAATCCATGGTCGGCGAATGAATACACATCATTTCCGGCAATAATAATATGATCATGGACAGATACATCAATAGACATTAAAGCATCTTTTAATTTATTCGTAATGGAAAGGTCATCCTGACTCGGGTTGGGATTTCCACTGGGATGATTATGGACAAACACCAATGCGGCGGCATCATTTTCCAAAGCACGTTTCACCACTTCCCTAGGGTAAACGGCAGATGTGGATAAGGTACCTTGAAATAATTCTTCCATTTTGATTATTTGATTTCGCCCATTGAGATAAATGGCTAGAAAAACTTCTCTATTTTTATCTCGGAGTTCGTGTTGGAGATATTCTTTCACCTCATCAGCAGACCGAATAAAGTCTTTATTTATAATTTTATCAGCAAGATAGCGACGAGAAACCGCTTGTGCAATTTTCAGTCCGAAAACATTGTTATCTCCGATACCCTTGATCTTTTTCAAATCTGCTGGAGTCGCTTCCAAAACAGATTTTAGGGATTCGAATTTTTTTAGCGCATCTTTGGCGGATTGTTTACAGTCAGAACGTGGGGTACCTAAGGTTAACAAAAGTTCTATAATCTCATAATCGAGAAATCCATCCAAACCATTTTTCAGAAATTTTTCCCGGAGACGTTGACGGTGACCTTCATTACCTTTGGACGTATTCATATTAATTAAAGTACTTAAGAATTAAGGTGTTCGGTTGCCATTTCACTGAGTATTAACACTTGAACACGCGAACATATTGGCACTTAATTATTTTTTAATGATAGAAGTTTTTCTCTGAATTCACGGAGTTCTCGAATATTCCCTGTTTCAATTTCACCGGAATCCCACTTGAGTTTGAAATCTTCAATGGTATCGGAACCGCCTTGCTTTTGATACAGCGGAAATAAATCTGCTTCTTCCCGCGGTTTGCCAGCATGAAGCGTGGCTGTGAGTTGATAAGCAATATCTTCGCTGATATCTTCAATCACACGGTTTGGCAAATTCTTTTCGAGTAAACTTTGTTCAACTCGAGAAAAACGCATCCCTTTTATCACATAATCTTGGTACGCTTCCCAAGCATATGGAGCCACTGCTTTAACCGATGCTGCCATAGCATCTGAAAAAACACGAATTTCATATTGAGCATGTCTGTCAGAACGGAGACCAACAAAATGGAGCAGATTATGTAAATCATTTTTCCAATACCATTCTGTATAAAGATTTACGGGTAGTATTGATCTGGCCAATTCCCGCGCTACACCCGCTTCATTCAATTCTGAATATATTTCAAAAGACCGTTCGGATATTTCTTTAAAATAATCTTGAACTTTTTGCTTCAATTCCGCCGGGACTTCTCCCATCCTACCTTGCTTGTTTAGCGCGGACTGAAACTGGATATGTTCCGGATCGGGCATATAAAATTCATCTCGAGCTTCTGAATAACGCAATGAATATTCATTGATATTGGCAGTACGGTGACGAACCCATTGCCGCGCAACGAAAATAGGCATTTTACAATGGAATTTGAACTCCACCATTTCAAACGGAGTCGTATGGCGGTGGCGCATCAAATATCGAATCAAGCCACGATCTTGAGACGTTTTACTGGTCCCTTTTCCGTAACTCACTCGGGCTGCTTGTACAATGGCATCATCTCCACCCATGGAATCCACGAGCCGGACAAAGCCTTTATCTAAACATTTGATTGCATCTTCTGGTATTTGGATCATTATTATATCTTTAAATTATTTTTCGATAGATCATTAAACCATCTCTGACGGGTAAAAGCAATTGTT
>JAPYRR010000082.1 GCA_029936885.1 Fidelibacterota bacterium
AATAACGATAGTCAGTAAAGTTGAAAATAATTTCAGAAAATGTCTTTTCATTTTAGTTTCCTTGTAAAATACTATTCATTTAACTAGTGGTTATTTTAGTAATAACATCTTTTTCATATGAACAAAACCGCCACCTTCGATCTTAACAAAATACACGCCGCTGGGCAGCTCTTTAACCCGGATCCAGACCGTCAAAGGGATCACTTCCGCCGGTGACCAGGGAAAAACTCATTGATCCGGCTCCGGAATTTTGGCGTTCGTAGAAATTCATAACGCCGTCCTGTTCACCGATAAAACAGTCATAATCGGTCTGGGCCAGGGCACTGCCCCCTCCCATAAACATGATCAAGAAAGCGATTGAGATGGACTTATTCAATAGAAAACTCCGTTTAAGCTGATGCCAATATAAGATGTAAAGGTCATTGTCCCGGAATTACTTGGGCTTAGAATACTATACAGAATAAATATGACGGGATTAAACGGATTGGGATAGGCCGGATAGCGGTAATATATTTTTCATAATTAACTCCTTACCCAAATCTACTCACCATCCACCAAATAAAAAATCCTGCTACCATTTTTACCCGTTACGTAACTTTTTGGGATAAAACATACAAAGCCAGGGTGTACCCCTAAGCTTGGGGGGTGGGGTGATTGCTCGGTATCCAGTTCGGTATCCAGTTTCATTACATAAAGTTTGATAGGATTTGATATAGTGGAGAGAATTTAATAAAAAAAAGGTTTCACAATTTCGGATAAGATATTTCCTTATTTTACGTCGTGAAGCCTATTGGTACCCGGAGCCGGACTCGAACCGGCACGGCATTACTGCCAATGGATTTTAAGTCCATAGTGTCTACCAATTCCACCACCCGGGCATTAATTTTTGCCACGTTATAAGAAACATTTAAACAAATGCTTGGTAGACTCATAACGTTAATACTTATGAGGCGTCGGCCGGATTCGAACCGGCGAATGACAGTTTTGCAAACTGGTCCCTTAAACCACTTGGGTACGACGCCATTTATTGTCAAATTGCTGAAAATTAGCGGCGCAATTTACAGAACGATCTCCGTCTAACAATTCCCCTTTTTTCATTTTTTGATCCAAACTTTCTAGTATTTTCATCTATGAATATTCAACGAATTAACATCTATAAACGGTTACGTGATTTTAAAGTACCATCATCCGTGCTTGATGAAATATTTTCTACTGAAAAGGATATATCCCTCTTAGAAGATGCATATAAAGCGTTAGTAGATGATGGATTCAAGGAAGATGAATCTGCGGAAGAGATTTCAAAAATGATATTTAAAGAATTAGATATTGAGCCCGATCAGTCTTTAACGGATGAAAAATAATTAATATTTGCTTTCACGGGTGATGGCTTAAGCTCAAACTCATATTCGTTCCCATCTGCTACTTTTTCCCGAAGATTATCAATGGTTGAGAAATGATGTTTTGCAATTTTGTATGGGGACAGCCCATTGTTTAAACTGTCCAGAAGTACATCCGCAAATTTAATTGTTTTCCCACGCAAATACCCTTCCCGAATATCCTGCCAAACTGTGGGACTGCAGGCCATTTTACTTTGCGTCACTAATAAATATTCAACCACAAATTGATCCAATGGTTTTGCATCCTGTGCTAAAACCATGGTAAAAACAGATATGATCACGATTTTTTTCATATTTAAATATTTATTATAAAGAAGAAACGTCAACCTCATCCAACCACGTTTTAACTTTTTCAACAACGGATTCTAGACAACCATCATCGAAAGGAAGTTTTAACCCAGCCAATTCAACGAGTCCTGTAAAAGGAAGGCTTCCGCCCGCTTGACAAAGACGATAATAATCTTCCCATGCTTTTTCACGATTCTCTTCGCTCTTAATCCAGAATTGGAATGCACATGTTTGCGCTAATGTATAATCAATATAATAAAACGGCATTTGGTAAATATGAAGTTGGCCCTGCCATACGCCACCCGATATTAGGAATTCAATATCATCATAATCACGGTCTGGCAAATATATGGCTTCAAATTCCAACCATTTCGCTTTTCGATCTGCGGGTGTCGCTTCAGGATTCTCATACACCCAATGTTGAAAATGATCCACACAGGCTCCATAAGGTAAGAATGAAAGACTTCCTGCAATATGTTTGTATTTAAATCGTTCTGTCTCTTCTTTAAAGAAAGTTTCCATCCATGGCCATGTAAAGAACTCCATGCTCATTGAGTGAATTTCGGCTGATTCCATGGTGGGCCAGAGATAACTAGTCAACGGTTGATTGCGACTGGAATAACATTGAAATGCATGTCCCGCCTCATGGGTCAAAACTGTAATATCATGATCAGTTCCATTAAAATTTGAAAAAATATACGGACGATCATATTTTGGGAATGCGGTACAAAATCCACCGGCCATTTTTCCGTCACGGTTTACTAAATCCATCAAGTCTTCATTCACCATTATATCAAAAAACTCACCGGTTTCATTCGATAATTCATGATACATTTTTTGTGCGCCCTTTACCAATTCATCCGGTGTCCCTTTTGGCTTTGGGTCTCCATCTTTGAAATTAATTCCATCATAGAAATAAAGATGGTCTAATCCCAAAATATCTTTCTTTTGTTCACGGAGTTTTGTGACGATTGGAACAACATGTTCAACAATTTGTTTTCTAAAATTCGCAACTTCATTTGGGCCATAATCAGACCGGTTCATCCGTAAATATCCTAATTCAATAAAATTCTCATACCCCAAGGTTGTGGCAATTTTATGACGCAATTTGACCAAAGTATGATAAAGTTCGTCAAATTGTTCAGCATTTTTTTCAAACCAACCGAACCGTGCTTGACATGCTCTTTTACGAATATCTCTGTCTGCATCCGAGAGAAAAGGACCTAAGCCAGCCAAATTATATGTTTTGCCATCAAATTCAATTTTGGCTCCCCCAATCAACTGAGTGTATTGATTCCGAAGCTCAGTTTCCTTTCTTAGCATATCCATGATTTTAGGATCAAACGTTTTCAAATCCATTTCAATCATTTTCAAAAAGGTATTGCCCCACATTTCTCTGATTTCATTTTTGAATTTTGACGAATCCACAGCTAGGTCTAGTTTATTATGGATTTCTTGTATTTCCGGACCAATCTTGTCATAGTAATCTTTTTCTGCCTTAGCAGCTTCATCATTAATATTCCTATTAAAGTTTAGGCTTGCTATGGCTTGGTAGGATGAATATTCCCTATTGGATTCATCCACTTCTTTTAAAACGGAAATTTGTTCATTTGCTGATTCAGCACTTTCAAATCGAGAAAGCCATCCGGCCATCAATTCTTTTTGAGTTTCTACTTCGACCCGTTCATATGGAAATTCACTGTATTTCATTTTTATCTCTTATTTTATTGTTTTTTACAATCGGACATGCAACCCAATGTTCCGGGGCATGTAATTCAAATTCTGGAATTTCTTCTGCACAAGATGCTTCCGCCATTGGACATCGTGTACGAAAACTGCATCCCGATGGTTTATTCATTGGCGTGGGTACATCCCCTTTTAAAACAATTCGATTCCGATTTTTTTGTTTAGGATCGGGAACAGGAACTGCTGAAAGCAATGCCTCGCTATATGGATGTTTTGGATGATGGTAAACCTGACTCGCATCTCCGAATTCCATCAAATTCCCAAGATACATAACAGCGATCTTGTCTGAGATATGTTCAACAACAGATAAATCATGAGCGATGAATAAAAATGAAACATCAAACTCTTTTTGAATATCCATCATGAGATTAATCACCTGAGCTTGGATGGAGACATCCAATGCGGAAACAGGTTCATCGCAAATAATCAAATCCGGATTGGTTGCCAATGCACGTGCAATACCGACCCTTTGTCTTTGACCACCGGAAAATTCATGTGGAAAACGACCGGACTGATCTTTTCTTAAACCCACTTTTTCTAATAATTCTAATGCGCGATTTCTCCGTTCTTCCGCAGAAAGATTTAAATGAATTTTTATAGGTTCTTCTACAATTTGAGCCACAGTCATTCTAGGGTTCAAAGATGCATATGGATCCTGAAAAATCATTTGTACACGTGAACGATATTTGCGCATTCGTCGTGGATGGAGTTTATTAAAATCAATATCTTCACCATCAAAATGGTATAAAATTTCACCACCTACTTCTACATCAGGCGCAATGTATTTTAAAATATTGATCATAGCACGCCCAACAGTAGTTTTTCCACAACCGGACTCTCCAACCAATCCTACAATTTCGCTTCGTCCTATGGAGAAAGAAATCCCATCAACCGCTTTCACTTCGGCCACTTTCTTACCCATAATTCCACCCGAAACAGGAAAACTAACCGTAAGATTCTTAATTTCTACTAAAGGCTTTTGGCTCATGCTTTTACTCCATCAGCCACAATGTGGCATCGAACAAAATGACCTTCAGCCATTTCTACCAATTCAGGTTCATCTGTATGACATCGATCTTCAACTAAATCACATCGAGTGCAAAATTTGCACCCAATCGGCATATCTAAAATATTGGGCACCATCCCCTTAATTGTTTCTAATCTTTCAGCCGGATTATTTTCATCGGGATGTGGAATGGAATTCAAAAGTCCTTTGGTGTAAGGATGAAGTGGGGTTTCAAATAATGATTCAACATCTGCCACTTCTTGGATCATACCGCCATACATAACAATAACACGATCGCACGTTTCAGCCACAACAGCCATATCATGCGTAATTAAAACGACTGCCGCATCCTGTTTCTGTTCTTTCAATTCGAACATTAAATCCAGAATTTGAGCTTGAATTGTCACATCCAAAGCCGTGGTGGGTTCATCAGCGATGAGCAGAGATGGATTTTTTGCAAGTGCCATAGCAATCATGACTCTTTGACGCATTCCACCAGAAAATTGATGAGGATATTCATGCATCCGTTTTTCAGGATCGGGAATTCCCACTCGTCTTAATAAATCAGTTGCTTCGGAAAATAATTCTTCAGAGCTTTTTTGATATTCATGAGATATTAATCCTTTTATCCCAAGCACTAAAAATGCTACCATTGTAGGAAACGTTGCGCCCAATAATAAAGCCAAAGATAAATCATTTAAATAAAACGTCCATCCAAGAATCAACTGTGAAATAATCACAAGTACAAATCCCACTATAACGGATATTTTCATCCGTAATTGCTTAGGAACATCCGTAATGGAGGATGCCATTGATAGAACACCATCCTTAATATATTCCAATAATGTTTTTGGATAAATTGCTTCTGTAACCTGCAATCCGATGGTGAAGACAGGATTCAAAGATGTCATGGGCTCCTGAAAAATCATTGCAATTTCTCGTCCACGATAGTCTCGCATTTTTTTATACAAGTCTTCTCTGAATTTATTGTACGCTTCTTTTTTGGTCGATTTTAAGAAAACGTGGGTTGTTACAAAAATATCAGCAATAATGGAAATAATAAATGCCAAAATTCCAGGAATTGGCAATGCAATATGAAGCGCAATCCAGGCAAAGAAAAATAATCGCGTTATCCAAGAACGCAAAGAACCTTTTAAATCTGGAAAATATTTGAATTCGGGCAGATTGTTAATGCCATCCAAATCGTGACCATCAAAAAGCAATTCATCCTTGAATTTGATGGTTCCTTCGCTTACTTCTCCCGGTGGATTTGGAATCAATTGAATTAAAGATAAAACAGAGACGGATTTTCCCGAACCGGATTCCCCTACAATCCCAAGAGTCTCGCCCTTGAAAATATCAAAGTCGATACCATTGACGGCTGTGGCCCATTCCTTCCCAATCTTGAATCGGGTTTTGAGACCTTTTACTTCTAATAATTTTTGAACACTCATCTTAATCTCGAATAGACTTTTGGATCAAAGGCTTCTCTTACACCTTCCCCAATGAATACAATAGACAGCAATGTAAGGAATTGCGCCGCCACGGGAGAAAAGACCATCCACCATTTGCTTACATTCTGGAGGCCAACATCTAACATTTGTCCCCAAGACGGTGTGGGCGGTGCCAGACCAAATCCTAGATAATCCAAGCCGACCAATGCAGAAATTCCCGCTACAACGGAAAAAGGGAAATAGGTAATGATTGGTACCAGTGAATTGGGTAGGATATGTTTAAACATAACTTTTGCGTCGGACTGTCCCATACTCAAAGCAGCAGCAACATAATCTTTTGCTTTTTCGCGGTAAAATTCAGCACGGATGAGATAGGTCATACCAATCCAGTTTACCAGTGTATAGATCCCAATGAGCAGAAAAAATGATGGTTTTAAAATGGATGAAATAATAATAATCAC
>JAPYRR010000010.1 GCA_029936885.1 Fidelibacterota bacterium
CGGCTATAAGCTGAACGGGGTGACTAAAGCCACCCCGTTTTTGTGCTGATTCAATATTGGATTGAATCAATTTTATTTTGTCATTTAGACTCATTCATCTCCGTTTTCAGGCACTGCGTCATCAATAGATATTTGCTTATCTTCAGGTTCTTCTTTTTGGGTTGCCGAGTCTTCACTAATAACCCGTGTGATGGATGAGATACTTGCACCTTCGTCTAGCTTTACCAGTTTTACACCTTGGGTTACACGCCCAATGGTTCTTATGGCTCCAACCGATTGTCTCATGAGTACACCAGAATCTGTGATCACAATTAAATCGTCTGAATCTACCACTTCCATAATATTCACCATTTTCCCGGTTTTATCGGTACATCGCATGGTCATAACGCCTTTTCCACCTCGAGTTTGTGTTCTATATTGACTCACGTCCGTTCGTTTTCCCATGCCTTTTTTGGTAGCAACCAAAATGGTTCCTTCGCGCCGCACCACCAACATGCCAATGACGTGGTCCTCTTTCGTACTAAGAGTTATACCTTTCACGCCCATGGTTTTTCGTCCACTGGCTCGAATATTTCTTTCGGAGAAACGGATCGATTTTCCTTCATAGGTTCCTAAAAGAATATCGTGTTCGCCGTTTGTAATTCTGGCTTCAATGAGCTTGTCCCCTTCACGAATTTGAATAGCGTAAATTCCGCCTTTCCGTGGATTGCCGTAAGCAGATAAAACGGTCTTTTTTACGATACCGTTCTTTGTAGCCATTACAACATAATGTTGATCATCAAAGTCTTTCACACTTACGAATGCTTCTACTTTTTCGCCCGGCTCGCAACCAATTAAATTAACCACTGCGCGACCGCGAGTTGCGCGACCGCCTTGAGGGATGTCATAAACCTTCAGCCAATAACATTTCCCGCGATCTGTAAAAAAGAGCATGTAGTTGTGCGTATTCGCAATAAAAAGATGTTCTACAAAATCATCATCTTTACTCATGGCACCTTGGATACCTCTTCCTCCTCTTCGTTGGGTTCGATACGTGTTTAGTGCGGTACGTTTAATGTAACCTTGGTGAGTGATGGTTAAAACGACCTCTTCCTCAGCGATCATGTCTTCCATGGTAAAATCAGCATCTACAGGAACAATTTCGGTCCGTCGTTCATCGCCGTATAGGTCTCTAACTTCCTTGAGCTCATTTTTAATGATGTCCATCCTCTGGGTCCGACTTTCTAAAATACCTTTCAAGTGCGCAATAACTTTGATTAATTCCATGTATTCCGCCACAACCTTATCCACCTCAAGGCCCGTGAGCCTTTGTAGCCGCATATCTAAAATAGCCTGTGATTGAATCTCAGAAAGGTCGAATCCGTTCATAAGACCTTCTTTGGCTTGTGATGGGTCTTTGCTCCCTCTAATAATTTTAATTATTTTGTCAATATTATCTAGCGCAATTTTTAGACCTTCTAAAATATGGGCTCGTGCTTCTGCTGATTTTAATTCAAATTCTGTACGACGAACTACAATCTCATGCCGAAAATTCACAAAATGCGTTAAAATCGTTTTGAGGGGCATTATTTTGGGAATGCCGCCTACAAGCGCTAATAAAATAATTCCAAATGTGTCCTGGAGTTGTGTGTGTTTATATAACAGATTCAAAATGACCTCAGGAACAGCATCTCGCTTTGTTTCAATTACAACCCGAATACCATCTTTATCTGATTCGTCCCGAAGGTCTGAAATGCCAACAACTTTTTTATCCCGAACAAGGTCGGCTATTTTTTCAACAAGATTTGCCTTATTTGTTTGATAGGCTACCTCGGTAATAACAATACTGCTTTTTCCGGTTTTATTTGTTTCAATGTGGGCACGGGCGCGCATTTTAATTTTTCCACGTCCCGTTGTGTAAGCGCTCTTTAATCCATCCATTCCTAAAATAAGTCCTGCAGTTGGAAAGTCGGGCCCTTTAATGTGGGTCATTAATTCTTCTACGGTTATGTCATCATTGTCAATTAACGCGATTAAACCATTAATAACTTCTGTCAAATTATGAGGTGGAATTTTTGTGGCCATTCCAACTGCAATTCCCTCTGATCCATTTACCAACAAGGTCGGAACCGCCGATGGAAGCACGGATGGCTCTTTTAAAGTTTCATCAAAATTGGGTGTCCATTCAACAGTGTCTTTATCCAGGTCTTTTAACATTTCACTGGTTATTTTGGTCATTCGAGACTCTGTATAACGCATGGCCGCAGCATTGTCACCGTCAATCGAGCCAAAGTTGCCTTGTCCATCCACGAGCCTATATCGCATTGAAAAACTTTGTGCCATGCGAACAAGCGCATCATAAACTGAGCTGTCACCATGTGGATGATATTTACCAAGAACGTCACCCACAATCCTTGCGGATTTTTTATAGGGACGATTCCAGCTTGAGCCTAGTTCGCTCATCCCAAAGAGAATTCTTCGATGGACAGGTTTGAGTCCGTCACGTACATCCGGCAATGCCCGGGATACAATGACAGACATTGAATAGTTTAAATAACTCTCCCGCATTTCATCTACAATATCTCGGGGAAGAACGTTGTCTCGATTAAAATCAACCATGAATATTTCCTAAAGTGTTAAACGTCTAAATTGACTACAAATTTTGCATTTTTCTCAATGAAGGTCCGGCGCGCTTCTACATCGTGTCCCATGAGATTTTGAAAAGTTTCTGCCGCCTCGACTGCGCTTTCTACGGTGACTTGCATGAGCGTTCGGCGTTCGGGATCCATTGTTGTTTCCCAAAGCTGACCGGGATTCATTTCTCCTAAACCTTTATAGCGCTGAATGGATATCTTTGTGTTTTTATTATCTTTTTGCATTCTTTCAATAGTGAGATCTCTTTCGTTATCATCATAGGCATATGATTCTTTTTTACCCTGCGATACTCGATACAGAGGCGGAAGTGCAAGATAAAGGTATCCACCATCGATTATTTCTTTCATTTTTCGATAGAAAAATGTTAATAAAAGTGTTCGAATGTGAGAACCATCTACATCGGCATCCGTCATAATAATAATTTTGTGATATCTAAGTTTTTCAATATCCAAATCTCCGGGAGACCTCTCACCTTCTTCGTCTTCTGAACCACCAAACCCTGCGCCCAATGCTGTAATCATGGACTGGACCTCGTTGTTGGAGAGCAACTTATCAATTCTCGCTTTTTCCGAATTGATGACCTTGCCTCGAAGAGGGAGGATGGCTTGGGTTCGTCGATCTCTGCCCTGTTTTGCAGAGCCACCGGCGGAATCACCCTCAACCAGATAAAGTTCACAAAAAGCGGGGTCCTTATTTGAACAATCGGCTAATTTCCCAGGAAGAGATGAGCCTCCTAGTGCGCTTTTTCTGCGAACGAGTTCCCGTGCTTTTCGGGCGGCGCTTCGACTGCGAGCAGCCAAAAGTGCTTTTTCAATGACTCGGCGACCAATGGATGGGTTCTGTTCTAAGAAATCTAAAATACCTTCATAGACTGCCGTGTCAACGATTCCTTTTACGTTTCCATTTCCAAGTTTAGTTTTTGTTTGTCCTTCAAACTGGGGCTCCGCAACTTTTACACTGATGATGGCGGTGAGGCCCTCTCTAAAATCTTCGCCAGACAGGTTAATTTTTTCGTTCTTTTTCGCCTTAATCAAGTTGTTCTTTGCGGCGTGATTGTTCATCGCTCGGGTGAGGGCCGAACGAAAACCGGATAAATGAGTACCACCCTCAATCGTATTAATATTATTTACAAAAGTAAGAATATTGTCATTATAGGTGTTTCCATACCGCATGGCCACCTCGACAGGAGCTTCACCATCTTCCTTGTTTACGGTTATAATTTTATTATGCAAGGGGCTATTATTTTGGTCTAAATATTTTACAAAATCACTTAATCCGCCTTCGAAGCTGAATGAATCCGATTCGCCATCTTCGCTTCGCTCGTCCTTCAATATAATTTCCAAGCCACTATTTAAATAGGCAAGCTCACGAAGTCTTTCTGAAATAATACTGTATTCAAACTTGACCGTATTAAATATGGTACTATCAGGATAAAAACAAACTTTTGTCCCCGTTTCTTTTGCCGTTCCTGTGACGGTTAATTCATTTTGCGGATCGCCTATTTTATAATCTTGGCGGTGTATTTTTCCGTCTCTTCTTACTTCCACCCACAGTCGTTCTGATAAAGCATTTACAACGGAGACACCCACACCATGAAGGCCTCCTGAAATCTTGTACGATCCTTTATCAAATTTTCCACCTGCGTGTAGAATGGTCATAACCACCTCAACGGCAGGTTTATTTTCTTCTTTATGAATATCAACAGGAATTCCGCGACCATTGTCTTCAACGCTTACAGATCCGTCTGCGTTAAATACTACAACTATGCGGTCACAATGACCCGCCATTGCTTCGTCAATTGAATTATCGACGACTTCATAAACCAAGTGGTGCAGGCCCCGTTTTCCCACATCACCAATATACATGGCTGGGCGTTTTCTTACTGCTTCAAGGCCTTCTAATACTTTAATATTTTCGGCACTATATTGGGATGTTTGTGCTTCTGTGCTCATATGAATCGTATATCCTTAATTACTTTTTTATTTAATTTTTTATTCAATTTTTCAATGATTTGTTTTTTTTGAAATTGAAGTTCTTGCCGCCAGGCCGGTGTGTCTGTTTTTACAGTTAGCGTTCCATGTTCCACTCCAACAGTTTCGGTTTTTTTGGAAACGGACTCACCAACAACCTCTGCCCATATATCCATAGCTCCCTGTTGGGCGATACCTTTTTCCAGTCCTGCCGATTTTAAAAATTTTTTAAGTGGGGCACCAATATGCTGCATTATCGTTTTAGGTTATATGTTTTGTTTTCTATTTCCCCACTCATGAGTCCGCTTTTTTCCACATTCAACAAATCTGTCGTTGTTACAATTGTTTGGACCGGGTCACCGGATTCTGTTTCAAGTCCCTGTAGAAGAGAAACAATTTTTTTGCTTCTACCTAGATCCAGTTTTGCAAAAAGATCATCTAATAAAAGCGTTGGATGGTTTCCTGTTTTTTCGCGGATAAATACCATTTCAGTTAATTTTAACAAAACCAAAGAAAGTTTGTGTTCGCCTTGGGAGCCTAGGCTTCGAAGGTCTCTTCTGTCCCAAACGAATGAAATATCGTCTCTGTGGGGGCCGTATGTGGTTCTCCCTAAACGAAGGTCTTTTTTTAATGCGTTTGTTATTTCGGATTTATATAGCCCCTGAGTAGGCGCTTCCTTCAAATAGGTGAGTTCAAAAAGTATTTTATTATCGTAACGATTCACAACAGATGATAGCCTTGTTTTAAACGTTGAAATAAATTCGAACCGAAGTAACCAGAGCTTTTGCCCAGTGCTAATAAGTTGGTCGTCCCAACTTTGGATATCTTTTGTTGGCACAGACCCGTCTTTTGCATTTTGAATTACAGCGTTTCTTTGTTTTAAAACACGGTTATAGTTTTGTAGAGTGTCCACATATTCCCGTGACGTAACTGAAAACATTTTATCAAAAAACTTACGCCGTTCAATCGGTGCGCCTTTCGTTACAGATTGTTCTTCCGGCGACAGAACCACTACGTTGTTTCGCCCAATGAGTTCTTTTCGACTGCTCAGTGGTTTTCCATTTAGCCTTAGTTTTATTCCAGATGGTTTTTCCATCTGTACTGCCACTTGGTCTTGAGTGTCTTTGTTTTCAAAGTTTCCACGGACAAGCAGTTGAGAACTTTTGTTTTTAATTAATTCTCGATATTTATGCGTTCTAAAGCTTCGGCCAAAAGACAAAACGTGGATTGCTTCCAATATGGCCGTTTTCCCTGAACCGTTCTCGCCCCAAATCACAGTGAGCCCCGGGATAAAATTAAATTCTTGCTTGTTGTGGTTTCGAAAAGAAACCAGTTCAAGATGTAGAATTGCCATCGACTGCCAGAACCCGAGTGGTTAATCATTCAGGCGAATGGGCATAAGGAGCATTAAACAGTCGGTATTTTCTTCTGTTGATTCTGGATTAAATAATGCGGCACTGATCGAGGTGTTAAACTCTGCTATAACTTTTTCTCCACTCACGTGATTAATTACATCTTTTAAGTATTCAGCATTATATCCTATTACTAAGCTTTCGCCGTCGTATTCTGCTGGAATTTGTTCTTGTGCTTTTGAAGATTTTTCCGGGTCTTCCGTCGTGATTTTACAGGAAGCGCCATCCAGGTTGATAGCTACTTGGTGGGTCGATTTATTTGAAAAAATTGATACGCGTCTTATGGCGCCCAAAAGAACATCTTTATCAACCTTTAATGTTTTATTATTGTCTTTTGGAATGACGCTTTCATAATCCGGGAAGCGCTCATCAATAATTCGGGTTAGCACCGTGTCTTTACCCATTTTGGCTGTAATGTGGTTTTCTCCAATCAAAATTTCTACTTCCTGATTTGAAAGGTGTGACGACATGAATGATAAGAATTTTCTTGGGACAATCAGGTCGCCCGTAAACCCGTTGGTATTAAAATCATTGCGGGTATACTTTACAAGCCTGTGTCCATCTGTTGAAACTGCCGTAATGCCTGATTCGCTAAACCGAAACAAAACGCCTGTTAATGCCGGCTTTAATTCATCTTTACTTACAGCAAATGATGTTGCATCTATAATGTTTTTTAACATGCCTCCGGAAACGACAACAGACTGAGAGCCAGCTGTGTCTGGTGCGGCAGGAAATTCATCGGCCGGCTTGGCCATAAGGTCATATTCGCCATTATCGGTAATGATTTTAGCGCGATTACTATCGTCAACCTCTAGGGTGATGCGAGTGTCTGGAAGTTCGTTTGTTATATCAAACAATGTTTTGAGTGGAAGGGCGGCTGACCCGGCTTGTTCTAGGCTGACGGGAATCTCTGCCTGAATCGTAATTTCTAAATCTGTGGCACGAAAAGACGTTTTTTCTTCTGAAGATTCAATCAAAACACAACCTAGGATTGGTAGTGTGGATCGAGTCGGCGCAGCCTTGGAAAGTTTTTGTAAAGCTTGTTGTAGTTCGGTTTTGGATGTGGAAAATTTCATTTGAGTCCTAATTAAAAAATCAATGATGAATGAAATGGTTTTTACAAAGGTAAAACAACCTGTAAAACTACTTAAATAGCTCTTTTTTTAAAAAGGGTTTTTGCAGGTTGTTTAAAGTCTTTTTACAAAGAGGTGGTGTGGTTTAGGCCCACTGGTTGGCCCAATAAAACAACACTCTATGTCTTGTTGCGTTTTTTAAAAGACCAGGTAAATTCAAAACGAGCAATTTCTTCTCCCTCATTATTGGCCCCAATTGATTTTCCCGTAACAGTTTGGGCTTCGTTTGTTTTAATCGCATTTGTGGCAGCATTATCAAACTCATTCCAATCTGTACAGGTGAATGTGCTTGTTCCTGTGGCTTTTTTCAAAAACTCCGCTCGGGTTGAAACCAAAATTACAGCAACACTTTCATCTTTTCCTTTTGTCGCTATGAGTGCATATGCGCCGGTGCTTAATTCTGCTGCCATACCAAGTACTGCCCAAAATGTGGATCGAAATGGATTTTTGTTTAGGTATTTATATTTTACGCGGGTAACACATTTGGACTCATTGAGTTCTATTATTTTGAAACCGGTTAAAAATGCCAAAGGTAATTTTTTAATTGAAAACATTTTGAATAAAAACCAATTTGTCATTTTGGCGCTTATGTTTTTTTGGATTTTATTCATGTTTGTTTTATTGCTTTTTAAGCGCTCCAATCAATTCGATAGACTCCAACCTTTTCCTTTTTTCCTTTAACCTTTATGGGGTTTAATTTTTCGTAGTGGAACTTCCTTTTGGTTTCCTTCCATACGGTTGGAGAAACATAAATTTCTCCGGGGCCCGCAGCAGAACAAAGTCGCGCACCGAGATTTACTGCGTCACCAATTACTGTATAATCCATCATATCGCGGGACCCAATATTTCCCGACACAACAATACCTCGATTAATACCTATTCCCACCATAATGGGTTCTTCGTTTCTTTTTTTTCTTTGTTCATTAAGGCGTTCAATTTGTTTTTGCATTTCCACAGCTGTTACTACGGCTCTTTGTGTGTCGTTATCGGCAGAAATGGGCGCGCCATAAACAATCATAAGTTCATCGCCAATTATCTTATCGAGGGTTCCGTTGTGTTTAAATACTATATCAATCATATCGGAAAAATATTCATTCAAAGTGGCTACAACATTTTCCGGGTTCATGTTTTCCGACATTGAAGTAAACCCACGAATATCGCTGAACAAAATGGTGACTTCCCGTTCTTCACCGCCCAGGTTTAATTTAGCATCGTCGTCCAAAAGCTCATCCACAACCTGTTTCGATACATAGCGCTTAAATGTGTTTTTAATTTTACTTACGTCTGTAATGTCTTCAATCGCAATAACGAGGCCCTGTATATTTCCATCGGGGTCAATGCGCGGCGCGGCAGAAACATTCACCACTGTTTCTGGAGATACCGTTAAAAAGGACATATTAATTTCAGAATGTGTGGTGTTTTCAACTTCCGATTTTTGGATCAATTCCAGGATTTCTTCATCTTTTTCAAATAGGAACATGTAATGGTTGCCGATGATCTCATCCATGCCCATCTTAAGAATATTTTGACCCGCTTGATTGATAGAATCGATCTCACCCAATGTGTCTAAAGTAACCACGCCAGTTGCAATACTCCCTAAAATGCTTTCGTTGAATTGTTTGGCTTCGGTGATGTCTTTAAATAGGCGCGCATTGTCCAGCGCCACCGCTCCTTGATTACAAAGAGCAGTAAGAAGGTCAAGGTCTGTTTGATTAAATGCTTCCACGCCATGGCGAGATTCTTTGTTACAAAGTAACATATAACCCAGGGTGTTGTCCTTGGTTTGGAGCGGCGCAATAATCACATGGTCTTCTCCTAGCTTTTTTTGCAGAGCATTCTTGTTTTCTGGGGTAAGGATCAGTCCTGATTTTTCATCTTCAACCTTTTTAAATACGGCCAGTTTTTTTGAAAGAAGCGCATCCATATCATCCCAGTTAAAAGATGAATTTAGTTCAAGAATTGGGCTGTTTTCTTTAGGAATTAACATCATACCTTTAGATGCGTTCAAGATCCCCACAGAACGCCAGAGAATTTCATCGCTCAATTCACCAACATCCAAAACAGAGCTAATGGCCACGCTAATATCAAATAATGTTTCCAGCTCAAGAAGTTTCAAGTTTAGTTGGTTTTGTTTGTCTTCAACATCCTGAATTAATTTGTAATTGTACAGGGCTTTGGTTAGGTGATTGGCAATGATTTCCAATATTTTAATTTCAGCGCCAGTGTAGGACTCGCCCATGAATTTTTTCCCCACACATAGAAGCCCCAATAAATGATCTTTGTGAAACAAGGGAACAAGAATTTTACTCCCTAATTCGTTAATACAGCTTTTTAATTCACCCGTGAGCCATGGTGGTATTTTATCTATATTGATGTGATCGTGGCGATATTTTTCAGATTGGCTTTTGAGTTTCTTTGGGGGCGAAAATGGGGTTCGTTCTTTTAAGCCCTGTGATGCTAAAATAGTAAGCTTATCTTTCTTTTGGTGGTATAAAAAAATAGCGCCTTTCGACGCCATCACTGTCCCCAACGTAAGCCGGAGAATTCCCTTTCCTACTGATCCGGGTTGGTCTGCATCAATGAGGACTTCCCCTAATTCATCCAGGGATGTTAAATAATAATCAAGTTGGTCGGCTACACTGACTTCAATCACAATGACTCAGTCGCTATGCCATGCCTTGCAAACCCTCGGCCTCAGAGTAATACACGGTGGAATATTTTGTAAGCCCCATAATGTTGAACGTTTTTTCTACAATGGGCGCCAAATTATAATACCCAAGCTTTCCGTCTACGTCCTGGAGTTTTTCTATAATTTCAATCAAAATTGAAACACCGATACTGTTCACCACTTTTGAGTTTTCAAGATTGATGAGAAACAATTTTTTTCCGGTTTCCATTTTTTCATAACAAGCTTCAGATACTTTTTCACCGCCTACGTTATTTAAATAACCGGCTGTTTCAATAATAACAACGTCGCCTTCTTCCCGGACGTTTAAACTAAAATCTGACATACTGTCTCCTTGCGAAAATTTATTTCTTTTTGGTCATGGTAACAGTGGTACCTTCCGGTGTGGATTCAAATTCCACTGTATCCATTAATTCTTGAATGAGTTTTAATCCCCAACCGCGCTTACGATCTGAACCAAGTTTTTCTTCGATATTCGGAATTTTCACTTTGGATGGGTCAAACCCCTTTCCTTTATCGGTGACCTTGATCACCAGAGTATCGGCTTGAATCACAAAATGGATTTCTACATTTCCGGCGTCACTCTCACTGTGTTCAAAAGCGTTAATGGTGGCTTCGATCAGGGCCATGCTGATTTCGGCGGTTTTTTCTTCTCCCAGATTCATATGCTTTGCGATAACTTCAGCGGTTTTAGTGGCCGCCAGTTCCATATCCGGTATAATGGGTAATGTTAGTTCTACTTTTGGTGCGTCTTTTGGGCTCATAGTGTACCCCGTTTCGTTTTATTAAGGGGAATTGGTTTATAAAAATTAGACAGCAACTTCAGGAATCCAAAGCCTTACTTTTTCTTTACAACAAGTTGGGTGGATGAATGGAATGATGCCAGACTACACTTCGTTTCGTCTGGTAAAATTAGGAAATAGAAAAGCGGATTAGGAATTAGGATAAAAAAGAAAAAACAAACCAAAATCCCCCTTTATAAAAAAGGGGATTGGGCTTGCCCGACGTAGCGTTCGCGTAGTCTGGGAATATCAATAAAGTTGGTGTTTTTTCTTTTTAATAAACCCGGTTAAAAAAATTCCGCAGAGCATCACTTCTTTTTCACCACCACAATGGTGATATCGTCCTGATTTCTTAAATCTTGCAACCAGGCTGACCCCAAATCTAACAGGGCTTGTTTCTGATCTTCCGCATCTTGGGCGCCGTTGGCCTTTATGCAATCAAATACCGCTTCATAACCGAGCATATTTTCAGAATGATTAATCGCTTCCGGCAAACCATCAGAAATAAAGACTAGTGAGTCGCCTTTTTTAAATTCAAAATCTACAAGACTAAATGTTTCGCCCCGTAAGCTTCCCAGGGGCAGGCCCTCCAGCAGAATTTCATCCACTTCGCCCGTGGAGTTGTGATAATGATACACAGGCGGCATAGCGGCAGATGTAAACTCAACTCGGTCTTCCCAAAAGCGGGCCATATTAAACGCCATGCGATTCCAGCCCAGATCAATGTTCTTGATCACCCGATTCAATCGCTTGGCAATGTCATTGGGTGGAATGGCTGGAATCCCATACAGTCCTGCCTTGGTGATGCTCACCATCATGCCGGCTGTCATACCGTGCCCCGTGGCGTCCCCCACCACAACGTACAAACTTTCCCCGTTTTTCTGTGGAAAAAAATCATAGTAGTCGCCCCCAACTTCCGTAGCGGTTTGGATGGTGGCAGCAATATCTAGACCTAAAATATCCGGGGTTGTTTCCGGGAGCATGTCCAGCTGGAACTGTCGAGCTTCTTCCAGCTCTTCGCCCCGGCGTTGCTCTTCCATGGCGTGGGCATGAATACGGCGTTGTCTTTTTACATACCCAAATATGCTGAAGCCGGTGCTTGCAAAATAAAACATATAAGCCCAGACCGTTTCCCAAGGCGCCGGCAATATTTTGATCTTTAATGATGCGCCATCTTCGTTCCACACGCCATCGTTGTTGGAGCCTTTAACGCGAAAGGTATAGTCCCCCGGCGGCAGATTGGTGTAGCTGGCGTAACGCCGTGTGCCGGAATAATTCCAGTATTCGTCATAACCATCCATCATATAGGCGTGTTCGTTGCGCGATGGGTCGCGGTAGTCTATGGCGGCAAAATTGAAAGATAGATCCTTCTCATCATAATACACATTATAAGTCTCTTCCGAGTTGTCTGATTTATGAATCATAAATATGGAATCTGTTTTTGAAAAAGATTCAATAATAATAATGGGTTCGTTAGGGTTATCCTTCAAGCTGTCCGGGTGAAAATAATTAACGCCAGAAATACCGCCGAAATACAGGGTGCCGTCTTTGCTTCTAGCGTGGGATCCGCCATTAAATTCCAGATTTTGTACACCGTCTGCCATACCGAATTGACGAAACTCGCCTGTTTTTATATCGAGCTTTATGATGCCAAAATTGGACGACATCCACATGTTGCCGGAGCCGTCTTCATAAATGCTATATAAATAAGAATTTGGTAAGCCGTCTTTTAGGCCGTAGTGGGTTGTTTCCCGAGTTATGGGGTCAAACCTTGTTAACCCTTCGCCATAGGTGGGAATCCAAAGAGCTCCGTCGCTTGCTTCAACATAATTCTGGGTGGCATCGATACCGGGGATTCTATTCACCGCTTTTTCGTCGTCATATAATGTTTCTACAGAAAAATCTGCTTTGTTGATTTTATATATTTTATCTCCGCGCCAATTACCCGCATAATAACATGGGTGGATTTTACTTTCTATAAATCCCGCTAAATCAACAACGTCTTTCAGGTTCTCAAATTTTTCAGCAGGGTCTATCCAAACAACGCTATCTTCCTGAAACTCAAGCCACCGGGTTTTCTTTTCTGTAAAAATCCAAAAATGCTTATTGCTGTCTAAATACACGCCGCGGGTGATGCCGGTCTCATTAAAGGTTGTGTTTGAAATGTCATAGGTGCTTCGAAAGTTGGCTTTATTTAGGTCTGAAACAATAAGATCAAAACTTGACCTTCCCCAAATTCTACCGTTACTGTCTTCGAATAAATACCATCTGGAAAGCCCCATTTTTCCATCCGAGCTTTCGGGGACAATATTGGTTATTTCGTGGGTGTCTAAATTGATATAGTCGAGCCCTTCTCCGGGAATGCCGCCGCCCAACCATAGGTTGTTTTGGCTGTCTATGGTAATTCCCCAAAAATCATTTAAGTTTGTTTTAATGTCGGCTCGTATTGAGTTGGCAATTAATCCAAATTTTTTCTTTTCCGGATCATATTTTGCCAGGCTTCTTCCGCACCCCAACCACATGGCCCCGCTCTTGTCTTTGATAATTGAATTAATGCGGGGATCTGATAGTGCATTTTTATTTTCTAAATTAGGATATATATTTAAAAACTTTTCTGTCTTCGGGTCAAAAATGGAGAGCCCCACTTGCCAAATAGACAACCAAGTTTTACCATCAGCCGCAACTGTAATATTTTCAATGTTGTTTCCGGCTATAGATGATGCATTGTCCGGGTTATGTAAATACCTTTTGATTTTTTTAGATTCCGGGTTATAAATAAAAAAGCCGTCTTTATTCCAGGATCCTAAATACCACAGTCCATTGGGGCCAATCGTTAATTGGGCAAGATTAAGGCTATCAACATCTAAATCAAGTTGTTCTTTAAATACAGATTTTAAGTGGGGGGATATTTCATCGGTTTCTGTGTTTAGTGTTTTTAATCCATTTTCTGTACCGAGTATAATTTTATGCTCACCTAATTGATTAAGTGAAATTATTTCCAAGCTCTCTATTTTTTTATCGAATGTGGAGTCTGGACCATACCAAACTGCGGTTTTATTTTTCAAATTATAACGACATAAACCGCTTCCTTGGGTGGCTATAAAAACATCATCACCAGATAATAAAATATCACGAATCCGTTTTTTCTCTATGTTCGGGTGGTTTTTATAAATATTTAATTCACCACCCAATTCTGAATAGGGATTAAACCAGCCTACATTTCCCCGCTGGGTACCCAACCATATAACGCCATTGTTGTCTTCTTCAATAGACCAAACGTATCCAGACGGTATTGTGGTTGAATCAGAACTTGCGCTTTCATAGTGAACAAATTCATAGCCGTTGAAACGGTCTAAGCCGCCCTGTGTCCCGAGCCAAATATATCCGCGGCTATCCTGAAAAACTTTTTGAATCGTGTTTTGAGATAGACCATCATCAATGGTATAGCGCTCAAACTCTATTTGGCCCGCAAGCATTATAGATAAAAACAGTGTGTAAGAAATGATACGATTTTTAACCATGCTGTTTTCCTTGTCTCTTATTTACGATATCAAAGGTACAATAAAGATTTGTGAACATTCAAAAATCGATTTATCCACATAATTTGTTTTTATAATATAAAGCTTACTTAATTTAAAAAATATTTATTATTTATATAGGCTGTGGAAAAGTGGATAAATATCACTGTTGAGCTATAAAATGTTTCAGTCAATACATTAGATATTAAAAACACCTAAAGAACCACATCATGTGGATAAGTGGAAAAAGATGTGGATAGGTATTTGTTTATCCACAAGAAAAGTAAAAATCTTTTTTAAAAATAGCGAAGGAGTTTTAATCCACAAATTAATCCACAGATTGTGTATAACTTTGTGGATTAACGCTTTTCATAATTTGGGTGTGAAATTTTCCTCTAGCATCAATAATCCAATTTTGATACCAGTCCATCTTTTTTTTGTTTAGAGCTATAGATTCGATATCTGACCAATGGTCAGTAAGGTTGGCCCGGCCGCCCTTTTTTATACCATCTACCCAAAGCAAATGAAAACCCAAAGATGAATTAATGGGAGGACTGCAAGAGTCCATCTCAATATATTTAATAGCTTGACCAATTTCCGGCACTGAATAGTTGGAAGGCTCTATCCACCCCAAATCACCACCAATGTCGATGGTTGTTTTGTCTGTTGAATATTTTTTGACCATTTCTTTGAATGTTTCGATGTTGGCAATAGAGTCGGCATACGCATTGGCCAAACCAAATGCAAGCTCTTGGTCGGCGGGTGTTATTTCTGGCGACATTAAAATATGTCGAACCCGAATTTTACCACCCAACTTTTCTAGCGTTTCAATGATGTGGTAACCAAATTCAGTTTCTATTGGGTCGCTAACTACGCCCACGCCCTGAGTAAAAGCAACTGTTTCGAAGCCTTGGACAAGAGAACCGCGACTCACCCAACCCAACTCGCCTCCGTTGTTTTTTGACCCGGGGTCCAAAGAGTGGGCTTTTGCAAAATCTGAGAACGACGCCCCGGCAGCGAGTTCCTTTTTTAGATTAAGCAAGAAAGACACCGTTTCCTTTTTTGCATCATCGCCAGGCAGAACAGAAACAAGTAAGTGGCGAATTTTAACCCTCATAGGTAAGCGAGGGAGACTATCTTTGTGGGTGTTATAAAAATCTTTTACATCAAAGCGGGTTACAGCGATTGAACCCAATAACTGTTGTTGATATTGTTCGGTTATCATCCTGTCTTTCATGTCGAACCAAAACTCTCGGCGAAAAGACTTTATAGATTGGCCCAGAACATCCTCTGCCTTTTCCCTGTTTCCGGCCTGCTGTATTAACATTTCAACCTGTTGATCCAGCGCCTTATTAACGTCTTTTTCTTCTACAACAATGGAATCAATCTCGGCCATCTCCAATAGGATTTTTTGATCGACCATGGATTGAATAACGGATTCCTGAACCCGAAGAAAAACGGCGGGATTGCTTAAGTCTATTTGTCTTTGAATTGCAGCCATATTAACCATTTGCGCAAGATCGCTCTTTAATATAATTCGATCTTCAACAATGGCGGCAACGCCGTCAATATATTGTATGTTTTTTTGAGCGAAAGAAAACGAAAGAACAATGATTAAGAAAAGTTTATTAGGGTTCATTTTTGTTTGTAGTTTGCGTTTATAAAAATTTTAGATTTTACTTTTAAGCTGTCTAAGATATCACTAGAAACACCAGCCCGATGTTGAGCGAGAAGCCTTTGGTAAATATCATCATATACATTTTCTAAGCCAATCTGGCTCCCGATCTTATGTCTTTTTAAAACATTGATAACATGATAACCTCGCGCCGATTGAATGGGTCCGATTACAGATTTAATTCTTTTGTTAAAAAGCGCACCGTCCAGTTCTTTAATTAACATGCCTCGCTTAACCGTTTTTGTTTCTACATCAAACATAGAAAAAAGTTCAGTGATAGGTTTGGCCGTTTTTTTCTGCGATAATTTAGACACAATTAACCTGGCGTCTGAGATGTTATCGATCAGAAAATGATTGACCGTTGCGGCGGACGACAAGCGACGAAAGCTTTCAATGTGGTTGTCGTAGTAATCGCGCACCTGTTTGTTTGTTATTTTTGTCTTCGCCAACGAACTGGTTTGTAGATAGGCGGCGATTACTCGTTTTTTAAAATAGCTGTTTTTTTCTTCTATTATTTTTTTATCCCGATGAAATCCGGCGCCAATGGCAGCGTCATACAATACAGAGTTATCAACCCACCCCCGAATAAAACCCCGCACCTGCTCATCCGTTCTGTTTTCAGGAGGAAGAAACTCATTAAGAGAATTAACCGTAAGAACTTGATTGTTTACACGAGCAAGAACCGGTGAATTGTCTTTTTCGCGGGAGGAGCAGGACAAACCAAAAATAATCAAAAGAAAAAGAAGACAGCTTTTCATATTGTTGAAATTACTTTTTAACACCGGATGAAAACAAACATACACATTTAGAAGCAAGCGCTTGAGATGTCGGCATGTTTGGCGCAGAAAAGACCACAGAAAGGCGACCGTTTTTTTGTTCTGAAAAACGATGATTAATTTTTTGGTCAGACGCAAAAGACGAAAGCGCCATAATAAGATCACCAACCGACGGGTAAGGACAAACATCATCAAGAAAAAACTCAACATTCTTTTCATTAATTGATATTTTAACAACAGATGTGCTTCCATATAGCGCCCTTGTTTCAGAAACAAATAAAAGATTAACGAGTTTTTTAGGAAGCTTCCCAAAGCGGTTTATAAGTTCGCCCCTTATTTGATTCACATCGTCGACGCTGTCTGATCGAGAAAGGCGATTATAAAAACCAAGCCTCTGCGCTGGATTAGAAACATAAGATTCTTCAATAAGGGCGTTGCCGTCAAAAACAACATCAGGAAATCTAATGCTGTCGTCTTTTCCAAGAATGAAATTGACTTCGTTTTTTAATAGTTCACAATACATTTCAAATCCGACTGAAGAAATATGCCCACTTTGCTTATAGCCAAACAGGCTACCCGCCCCGCGAATTTCCAAATCTTTCATGGATATGTCATAACCAGAACCCAATGAAGTAAACTGTTCAAGCGATTTTAGTCTCCGGTGGGCACGTTCATCTAGGGGTTTTTTGGGAACCAAAAGTAAACAATGTGCCTGGTTTTGCCCTCGTCCAACCCGCCCTCTAATTTGATAAAGCTGGGAGAGTCCAAAATTTTGGGCATGATTAATAACGATAGAATTTGCATTTGACACATCAATGCCGGACTCAATTATGGTTGTGCAAACCAAGATGTCTATTTTTCCACCAAAAAAAGCGAGAATCTTTTTTTCCAATTCTCGGCCAGGTAACTGCCCATGAACAACTTCTGCCACTGAGTCCGGGAAGTATTGTCGTATTTTGTTTGCAACAAAAGGCAGGCTATTTATATCGTTATGTAAAAAATAAACCTGTCCATTTCGGTTGAGCTCTCGATCAATATATAAACAAATTGTGTCCCAATCAAAAAACCGAACAGCCGTTTCAATGGGCTTTCTTGATTTCGGAGGGGTTTGTATTAAGCTAATATCTTTGATGCCAACCAGGGAGTGCTGTAGGGTTCTTGGAATGGGTGTGGCAGACAACATTAACACATCTATAAACTGTTTTATTGACCGTATCTTTTCTTTCTGACCAACACCGAATCGGTGCTCTTCGTCAACGATTAACAATCCAAGCTCAGGAACAAAAACATCATCAGACAAAACACGGTGTGTGCCAATCAAAACATCAATTTCTTTTTTCTTAAGGCTTTTAATAATGTCTGACTGTTGTTTTTTTGTTTTAAATCGAGACAAAAGCCCAATCGTAACACCCAGGGGTCCAAGTCGATCATCACATGTAATATAATGTTGGTCAGCCAAAATAGTGGTTGGACAGAGAAAAATAACCTGTTTTCCAGATAATACCGCTTTCATAATTGCCCTAAGCGCCACCTCGGTTTTTCCGAACCCAACATCGCCACAAATTAGGCGATCCAAAGGATACGAACCATCAAGATCTGCCAGGGTGTCGTCGATAGCCCTTTCTTGGTCGAGCGTTTTTATAAAGGGGAAGGAGTCGTCAAGCGCAGTTCCGATATCATGGTCTTTCGAATAGCTAAAGTTTCTATTTCTTTTTTTGTTTGCGTAGAGTTTTAATAATTCATCAGCAACAAGCTTTACAGATCTTTTTGTTTTAATTATTTCATTTTTCCACATCCCAGATCCGAGTCTTGAAATTTTTGGATTTCCGGCAGAGCCAAGATAACGATGAATCAGATCCATTTTTTCAATCGAGACATAAACATAAGAATTGTTTTCATATTCAATTTTTATTGATTCCCTATCGCCCTGTGTTCCAGCGCGCAAGGATAAGCCCCGAAAAACACCCAATCCAAAATTTTTATGTACAACATAGTCACCAACGGCCAAAGCAGCAATGTCGTCCATATTAATATGTTTTAAGTCGGGCATATTGTTTGGCGCCCACTTGCTCGTGTTTGGTTTGTTGTTAAAAATGTCATTTGCAGAAATAACAACACAATTTAAAACATCAGAATAAAACCCCCTTTTTATAAAGCCACTTACCCAGGCGTGACCACTAAAATGCTTTGAAAATTTTGGTTTAAGGTATTCGTCACCGATAATTAAAAGATTTTTATTATGAAAGGGGATGTTTTTCACAAAATTCAATCTTTTGCTAATTGCTAAATCATTTAATTCTATTGGAACAACGCCCAATGATTTTGTTGTTTTTGGTGTAGAATCTCGACGGCACACAAACTGTTTGGTAAAATTATATTCCAGTATATTATCAGAGTCAAAAAACGACATAAGATTAATATTATTAGCATGTTGTGAGTTATCCAAAAGGCTAATAATTGTTAGTTTTCTTGCTGAGCCCGTCGTGAGTTGTGACGTAGGGATAAAGGGCGAAATTGATTCTATTCGATCAAAATCGAAAACAATTCTTATTGGTATTTTTAAATGCGGAGGAAAAACATCCAAAATCTCTCCTCGGGCTGAAAAATCCTTTGGATCGTAAACGGTCTCTTTTCCAGCATACCCAAATTCTAAAAGTTTTTTTATTATTTGGTCCCGATCCTCATTTGCGCCCAAACACAGCTCAAAAGACAAATTATTAAATCTTTTTTGGTCTACGATTTCTTCTGCCAAAAAGGAATTATCGGAACAAATGTAAACACGCGCGTTATCTGCATTGTTTATTCCAACAAGCGCATCTGCCCTATAGCGGTCGCTTTCAATTTCAAAGCCGGGAACCCTGGGCCGATTGTCTTTTTCGGGATAGAACATAAACAGGTCATCGTCGAGCCCCATACAGGCCTGGTAAAATAGATTCGCATCGCGCCCCGTATTTAAAACAATACAAATATTGTTATCCAGTTGACCCCTAAACGAAAACAATAAAAATGAAAAAGCGTCCGGAGATATGTCTTCATATAAAAAGTCTCCAGACAAAATATTGCCGATTTGATTTTCATTAAAAATGCTGTCTGGTTGTTTGGTGCTCATTGGGGTTGTTTCACGTGAAACAATTATTAACGGTTTATTTTGACAGGTTGACCAACAATACTGATATATCTACGGGCGTTATGCCAGAAACCCGCATGGCTTGCCCAAGTGTTTCTGGGCGAACAAATGTTAGTTTCTCCACAGCCTCGTTTGATAGACCGCAAAAGGTAGAATAGTTTGTCATTTTCGAAATAGGTAAAAACTCATTATTTTTATGTTTCTCAATTTCTTTGATATGCCTTTTAATGTACCCGGCATATTTGATTTCAGCCTCAACGTCCAACAACATTTCATTCCAAGCCCAAGCGGGCATTGAATCGTTATTTTCTTCACTTGAAAAATCTAATCCCATATTAAAAATGGAACATTCTGGTCTCTTTAATAGTTCTTTTGCGGGCGTAGCCTGTTTTAGGTTTTTGATACCGGATCCAGAATCTGGCTGAATCGAAACATTTAACACAGATCTGACTCTTTCTTTTTCAAGGAGTCGACTATTTATTATTTTTGATAAGCTTGAGTTAAGTAGCCCCATTTTTTCTGATATTTTCAAAAGTCTTTCATCTGTGTTGGAATATCGGATCATAAGCCGATATTCTGCTCGAGATGTGAACATTCGATAAGGCTCAAGGGTGTCTTTTGTGATCAGGTCGTCTACCATAACCCCGATATAAGATGAACTACGACCAAGAACGAGACTCTCTTTTTCGTAAATATAAGAATATGCATTAATTCCGGCAACCAACCCCTGTGCGGCCGCCTCTTCATATCCGGACGTGCCATTTATCTGCCCAGAAAGAAATAGACCAGCAACATCTTTGGTTTCTAGGGTTGCTCTCAGCTGCGCTGGCGGAAAAAAATCATATTCTATTGCATATCCGGGTCTAAAAAACTCCACATTTTTTAAAGCAGGTATGTGTCTTAGTGCGTCTAGTTGGACATCTTCTGGGAGGCTAGTTGAAAAGCCATTAAGGTAAATTTGGTCTGACCCCAACCACTCAGGCTCAAGAAATAAAATATGAGAATCGTGGTGAGAAAACCTGTGAATTTTGTCTTCCACAGATGGGCAATATCGTGGACCCGCCCCATCAATTTCGCCGGAAAACATTGGGGACTTATTTAAATTTTCTTTAATAACGGAATGGGTTTGCAGATTTGTTCTTGTTGTGTGGCAGGGCTCGTTCGGCGGGTTAAATTCTTGCGTGCTATATGAAAAAGGCGTAGGTGACGAATCTCCACTTGAAATCTCGGTGTTGTCCCAGTTAATTGTTGATGAGATTAGTCGAGGGGGCGTACCTGTTTTTAGTCGACTAGATTTAAACCCCAAAGAACAAAGCGACTCTGTGATCCCAATAGATCCGCCCTCCCCCATTCTGCCCGCAAAAATTTTTCTATCCCCAATGTGTATTTTACCAGACAAAAAAGTACCACAAGTTAAAACAACAGAATTTGCGTAAATATTACTCCTGTCTCGCAACGTAACGCCATCGACCCTATAATTACTTACCAAAACATTAACAACCTCGCCATCAATTATATCAATATTGTTGGTTGATTGCATGGCGCTTATCACGAATTTTTCATACAGTCTCTTATCAATCTGTGCCCTGGGAGACCAAACAGATCGACCTTTAGACCTGTTTAAAATTTTAAATTGAATACCCGCATTGTCAGCAAATTTTCCCATGAGCCCACCAAGCATGTCTATTTCCCGCACAATTTGACCCTTGGCCAACCCCCCGATTGCAGGATTGCAAGACATTCTCCCGATTGCCTTGCTATCCATAGTAATTAAAAGTACAGAACAGCCTAGATGAGCAGCTACATGAGAAGCCTCTACACCCGCGTGCCCGCCCCCCACAACAATTAAATCATATTTATTTCTTTGTTTCACGTGAAACTACTTCCCCACACAAAAGCCCGAAAACACACGATTTAAAATATCATCCACTGATGTTTTTCCTAAAAGAGTGTCAATGTGGTTAATGGAGTCTCTCAGCTCAAAAGCGACGAGTTCCAATTCTGGCTCGGCAAAGCAAAGAATAGAGAGCCCGCTTTCTAGTGACTCTTTACACTGTTTAATTGAGTTATATTGTCTCCTCGTGGTTAGTATTATGTCGGATGTTGGGCTGTTGTTTTCGACTAGTTTATTAAAAATCTCCGTTTTTAATTTTTCTATTCCCGTTTTATTCAAAGCAGAAATAGAAATAGCGCCGATGTCATGACGGTTATTTTTGAATACATCATTTTTGTTGAATACGAATAGAGACCGATCGCTATCGTCTGTATATTCAACAGGTTGGGTGTCGCCACTAAAAAGATTTATAATTAAGTTGGCTTTTTTAATTTCATTTATTGTTCTTTTAATTCCCGATGACTCTACGTCGTCCACCGATGTTCGTATTCCGGCTGTGTCAATTAGAACCACCGGTATTCCTGACAATAATATATTTGACTCAATAGAGTCCCGAGTTGTTCCGGGTACATCGCTGGTGATTGCCCGGTCTTTGTCTACCAAGGCATTTAACAAAGTAGACTTTCCTACATTAGGCTCACCACATATAACAACCCGAGCGCCGTTATTATATAGCGCCCCCTCAGCGTATGTAGACAACAGCTCATTGCACGCTATAATATTGTTTTTTAAGTCGTTATTTAACCCTTTTAGTGTATTTTTATTTATTAGTGTATCCTCAGAAATATCAAATTCAAATTCTAAAAACGATAAGGAGCCAATTAGATTATCTTTTATTTTCAGGAGCTTGTTTGAAAGGGCTCCGCTCAAAATTTTATTGCTCAGCTCGGTTGCTCGCTTCGAACGGGATCCGATTAGACTTCCAACTGACTCGGCCTGAACAAGGTCTAGTTTTCCGTTTAAAAAGGCGCGCATTGTAAACTCTCCTGGGTTTGCCAGCCGTGCCCCGCGGCTAAGAACAACAGATATAATACGATCTACAATTATGGGGTTTCCATGACAAGATATCTCAATAATATCTTCTCCGGTATAAGAACCGGGGCCTTTAAAATAAGTTAACAGAACGCTGTCAATTGTTAGGTTTTTTTCATCTAACAAGTTTGCAAGCGTTGTATAGCGGTTTTTTAATAGGGTTTTCCCAGAGATAGACCGACCAATATTCAGTGCATCGCCGCCACTTATTCGAACAATTGAAACGCCACCATATCCGGGCGGGGTGGCCGGGGCGACAATGGTGTCGAGCGTCATTACGTTGATACGGGTTCTGTTGGGGGAATGAGTTTTTGCTGTGCTATAGTTAATACATTAAACAGGGTGTAATAGAGATTTAGCCCCGATGGGAAAGTGTTAAACATTAAAAAGAAGAACCCCGTCATGAAATACTGCATCATTTTTTGTTGAGGTTGTTGTGCCGCCCCCCCGCTCATCATTCTTTGTTGTATGAACATAGAAACAACCATGAGCATTGGTAAGATTGCCACATGTGCGCCATATATGGGTATAGAAAAGGGTAGTGTAAAAACAGCATCTGGCGCAGAAAGGTCTTTTATCCACCAAATAAAAGGCTCAGCCCGAAGCTCAATAGTTGTTCTAAAAACAACGAAAAGAGCAAACAAGAGAGGCATTTGAAGTAGCATTGGTAAACACCCCCCAAGAGGATTTACGCCTCGCTGTTTATAGAGCTCCATTGTGGCTTGATTTAGTTTTTGCGGGTTCTTCTGATGTTTTTCTTTTAGCGCTGTTATTTCGGGCTGTAATTGTTGCATAGCAGCAGTTGATTGATAGCTCTTTTTTGTAAGTGGATAAACCAAAATCTTAACGGCGAAAGCAAAAATAATTAAAATGTAACCATAGTTTGGAATATAATTATGTAGCTTTTTTAATACCCAAAGAACTGATTTTGAAATGGGTCGCACAAAGAAAATCCCAAAATTCATCACCTGGTCCAGATCTTTGCCAATGGATTTTATTCTGTCATATTCCAGAGGCCCAAGGTAAATCGAAACATTTGCAATATCGGAAGTCGATAAAGATAGAGACATGTCATAAGACTCTCTTTCTTGAAAGGTTCCTCCAATTGATGCAGACGAAACGATGTTAGGGCTTGATGGAATAAATGCGGAGATAAAATATTTGGTTCGAATAGCCACCCAGTCTGTTGCGCCATTGAAGGACATTGTTTCGCTTTCGTCTTTTTTTAACTTTACATCTTCAAGTTCGCCTCCCTGGTAAACATAAGATTTAAAATAAACATAATCATCGGTTTTGTTTTTTTCTGTGGCTGTTAGTCCCCCTATCCAATTTAATGAATAGGTTCCAGCAAAAACCAGGTCCCGAACACCGCTCATATCTATTGCCACATCAATTAAATAAGAACCGGGGCTAAGGGTAAGTGTCTTAAATATTTTTCTGCCTGGAGAAATTTCAATTGAAAACACCAAAGATTGGGCTTCGTATATTTCACCACCATGAAACGCGCCACTGTATTGCCATGCCCCAGAGAGATCAACAATATTGCCGTCTAGATTTTTAAATTGAATGAGTGAATTTTCTTTGTTGTGCCCATTAATAATATCAATGCGACTGCTGTCGCTTAAAAAATAATTATTGAAAACAAACGATTTAATAGATCCACCACCATCGGATGAAATGACAGCTTCGTATAAATCTGTTTTTATTAAGATTGTTTTTTCATAATTATCCAACCCCACAAGCATATCACTAATAACCGGCGGATCGGTGGGAGATGGAATAGCATCAATGGGTGTAGTTGGATTTTGCTGTAGTTCTGGGCTAGGCTCGGCGGGAACCTGCGTAGGCGAAACCATTTCCATATAATAGGGTGTAAATATGAGAACAATGGCTATTAATAAGAAAGCAAGAAGAGTTTTTTTATCCATGGTTATTTAACGGGGTCGTGCCCACCTTGATTAAAGGGGTGACATTTAGAAATTCTAACAAGTATCATTCGAATACCTGAAAATAAGGATTTTGAATTGAGTGCGTCCAATGCATACTGTGAGCATGTGGGGTGAAACCGACAGTGTTTACCAAAGATAGGGGAAAGAAAAAACCGATATCCTTTTACAAGGTAAACGAACAGCCTTCGAACAAGAAGGTCAATCACCCCTAGCACAGTCATGCGGCAAAACCGCTAAAGCGCTATGCGCTTACGGCCCTTTTTGCGCCGTCGACGCAACACAGACTTCCCACCCACGGAGGACATCCGAGATCGAAAACCATGTTTGTTTTTTCTCTTTCTATTACTTGGTTGATATGTTCGCTTCATTTCATCTCCAAAAAAGCCCGGGAAAGTACGAAAATGAAAGAACATCACAAAATCTAAAATTAATAAAATTATAAAAAAATATTCGTGACATCTATTGGCGTTGTAAAGATGATTGTCGCTAAATTATAGCTCGCTACAACCTGTGGACAACTTGTGGATAACTATATTAAATGACACATAAAGATTTATGGAATTCTATATATTCCAAATTAACACAATCTCTACCAACTCACGCAATTAATACATGGTTTGAGCCCATTGTCCCCATTGCCCTCACTGATAATGAATTAGTTTTAGAGGTTCCGAGTCAGTTTTTTTACGAATGGATTGAATCCCATTATATGCTTTCGCTCAGTCAAACAATTCAAGATGTATATAATAAAGACCTAAAAACGAGGTTTATTATTTCGGCCGAAAAAATTAAATTAAATACTGCGACACCCGGAAGACATCCAACAGAGAAAACAAATATACAACCGGTACCGGCGCTGAATAAAAACTATTCTTTTGAATCATTCATTGAGGGACCAAACAACCAATTTGCAAAAATAGCTGCGGAAACCGTGGCAGGCGATCCTGGAAAAAATTCATTTAATCCGCTTATTATTTATGGGGGGGTGGGGTTGGGGAAAACCCATCTGCTTCACGCAATCGGAAATACAATTAGGCTAAACAGCCCATCATCAAATATAGTTTTGGCTACCAGTGAAAGGTTCACACTAGACTTTGTAAACAGTCTCAGAAAAAATAAAACCGTGGAATTTGCAAAGCACTACAGGCGCTCAGATGTTTTATTGATTGATGATATACAGTTTTTTCGAGGAAAGGAACAAACACAAGAACAATTTTTTCACACCTTTAACGAATTATATCAGTCGGGTAAACAAATTGTTTTAACTGCGGATAGATTCCCAGGAGAAATGCAAGGTCTCCAAGATCGGCTTCTTTCAAGATTTCAGTCCGGACTATCTGTAGATATCCAACCACCAAACTTTGAAATGAGGGTGGCAATCCTAATGGACAAAGCAGAACAAAACGGGGTTGACCTTTCCTACGATACAATAGAATTTATAGCGACCCACGTAAAAAGTAACGTGAGGGACCTAGAGGGAATTATAATCCGATTGTTAGCCCAGTCATCATTAATGAATCAAGACATTGATTTTAATCTTGTAAGAGAAGTGGTGCGAGAGCGCATAGGCAAAACAGCCGTAACAGATTTAACGGTGGAAGATGTAGTTCGGCGCGTTTCGGAGCTATCTAATATTTCTGAAAAGGAAATAGTGGGCAAAAGTAGGAAAATGGAAATTGCCGAAGCAAGACAGGTGTCTATGTATCTTTGTAGAAATATTATGGGGACATCCTTAAACAATATTGGTGTTTATTTTGGCGGCCGAGACCATACAACGGTCATGCATGCGGTCAAAACTATCGACGAGAAGCGGGTTAAAAATAAGCGCGTTGGAAAAATTGTTACATCCCTAAAACAGGAATTCAGCTTTTCACTAACATGATAATTTTCTTTGAATTTATGAAAAATCTATTTCTTGCCCCCTTTTTAAAGGGGGGCTATATTAAAACACCTTTGTTGAGACCGATTCTATACTCGTTCTCTCAAAAAGCTTTCTACATACCAACAAACCTCAAACAGAAACAAATAATAACTAACCTAATAATGGAGGATTAGCATGAGAAAAATGCTAACTTTATGGTCCACAGTGATACTCCTGACAGCGTCAGTTTTTGCACAAACAACGGTTACCATTGATCTAGTTGATTCATATGGTGATGGTTGGAATGGCGGAAACCTGAATGTAGCAGGATCTGATTACACAATCACGAGTGGTTCATCCGCTCAATTCACCGTTGATCTTGATGATGGAACCTACACCTGGGCTTACACTCCCGGCAGCTGGGCCAGTGAGAACTCTTGGGTCGTTTCGACGGCAGATGGAGAACTTTTTTCTGGCGCAGGCCCCGATGCCCAGGGTGGAACCTTTACAGTAGGCGCTTCTGCTACTATAACAGATATCTATGATATTCAATATGTTGCAGACCCCGATACTGACGACACCAGCCCCCTTGATGGCCAGGACGTTACCATTCAGGGTATTGTAACAGGCCTGAAATACAATGGTATCAATGTGCAGGATGCAGCAGCACCCTGGAGCGGTATCTGGGTCTATTCCGGCACCGGTAGTACCACCGGCCTAAGCCTTGGTGATCTGGTTCAGGTAACAGGTGAAGTTGCCGAATACAATACTTTAACAGAACTCATATCCAGCGCAGATGATGTTGAGCTACTTGGATCTGGATACGAACTAGAATGGCTCTTTATGGATTCAACAGCACAAGCCAACAATGAAATGTATGAAGGCATGCTCGTTGAAATCTGGGGAACCTGTGTTGATGCAGATGTTTCAGACTATGGTCAATGGGAAATTGACGATGGTTCTGGCGCCGTACAGGTTGAAGACCACTACATTGATTGGGACCCAACACTCGGTTGGGAATATGGCATGCTGGCCACAGTTGGCCAAAGCAGCTATGATCCAGACGGCATGTATGAAGTTGCACCTATTGATTCAATGTATCTTATTGAAACACCTCCTTGTGAAGCCAATGAAGTTGATATTATTTGTGATTATGGCTCTTGGATGGGTGAGGTGAGCTGGGATCTAATCGATGAAGCTGGCGACACCGTTGAAACCGGTGGAGCCCCCACTTGGATCGAATCCTGTCTTGAAGATGGTTCTTATACCCTAATGATGCATGACGCCTATGGTGACGGTTGGAATGGAAATTTATGGCAAGTTTGGATCGGTGATTCCCTTGTTGTTTCTTTAACGCTGGAAAGTGGATTAGAAGGTGAAGCAACCTTTGTCCTTGGCGCATCTGATGATATTTTTGGGTGTACGAATCCAGAAGCTATTAATTATCTTGAAGCCGCTACAATTGATGATGGATCTTGTTATTTTGAAGGCGACAGCTGTTCAGTGGCCATAGCGGCCGTTGAAGGCGATGCCGGAAACCAAGCCACAGGCGAAGATCAGTGGTTTAGCTATACCGCTACCCTAGATGGGACCATTTTGGCAACTACATGTTATGCAGGCCAAATGGAAGACACAGATCTAGATGTTTATGATGCATGTGACGGAAACATAATCGCAACCAGCGATGATGCTGGGTGTGGTGATGTAACAGGTGGAAACAACTATGCATCAGAAGTTGAATTCACATGTGTTACCGGTGAAACCTACTATTTCTTCTGGGATGACACATGGGGTCCCGGACCTAATGTATGGTATTTTTATGAAGCACTTCCTCCAACTGGCCCAACCAACCTGACAGCAGAAGCTGGTCTGGAAATGGTAAGCCTGGAATGGGAAGGTGTTGAACCCGGTTCACGAACCAGCAGCGCGCAAGTTGCAACTGCAGATGTGAACAGCAACATTGAAGCTGATTATCAAGCTTCACTTGAAAAGAAATCAACCATCAACGAAAATAGAAGATTCCTACGGAGCGTTACAAGAGATAAAGTACAATCTTATGCAGCATTGACAGTGTCAAGCCGCAACTCTCGTGATGCATCTGTTATTGTCACACTGTATGACAGTTATGGAGATGGGTATGGCGGCACCGGGTATATCACGGATACGTCCGGTACAACCGTTTACGCCGAGTTTCCAGGTGGCTGGACCGGCTTTGAGTCTGCCTATGGTCCCTATGACCTTGCGGACGGCTTGTACATGGTTTGGTTTGAAGAAGCAAGCTGGGCCTATGAAACTTCCTGGGAAGTAACAGACGCAAGCGACAGTACTATTGTTTATGCTTCTGGTAGCGTAGAAGCACCCGGTTACTTTGGTATCGGTGATGACACACCTCAAGCTGACCTGTCTTTTACAGACATGTGGTTTGACCACGGCGAAGATGCCTTAATGGTAACAGTTGCCAACACAGGTGACATGCCAGCAGGCGGTTTCTACGTTGTTTACTACATGCTAAATGCAACAGACGCAGAATGCGGCAACGCAACCTACGAAGCTTATTCATGGATCACCGGTCTTGATGCCGGCGGAACTGTGGATGCAGGCGTAGGACCAGGTATTTTGGATTACATGGGCGGCTACGGTACGTATGAATTTGGTGCCCTAGTTGACTACCTCTGTGCAATTGATGAGTCTGACGAAGATAATAACACTATTACGGCAACGATCGAGATTACAGATCCTTTTGATGGTGTTACCTGGAACGTTTATCGTTCTGATGCAGGTGCTGATTTCGCATCTCTTGTTACAGTAACTTCCATGGATTATCTGGACGAAGCCGTTACAGGCGATGTTGAATATTGCTATTACGTTACACAAGTAGATATGGAAGGCGCAGATGAATCTTCAGCCTCTAATACTGCATGTGCTACACCAATCGCACCGGTTGTGCTACCCGCTCCTACAGATCTTGTAGCGGACGCAGATGAATATAATGTGATGGTAAACTGGGTAGCCCCAGACCTAACAGATTATGATCCAATCGGAGGTAATCCACCAGTAATTGGCGAGAAAATAGATGATGTTTCAACCTACATCGCTTATGATCCCGCAGATTATCCCCTACCTAATAGGCAGGGTGGTGATACTGTAGATGACGCAACAAGTGTTGATGGGCTTCCTTATTATAATACAGGAACGACTATTGGATATACGGACGACTATGATGAAGAATGTCCTTACACCGGTAGCACATCACCAGATGTTGTTTACTCATTTACGCCTGACGCTGACGTCATTATTGATGTCAGTCTCTGTGGCGAAGGCACATTCTACGACACAAAGGTTTATGTGTATGAAAATGAAGCCGGAGCCCTTGCAGGTACACTAGCCGGTGAACCAGCCTGTAACGATGATGAATGTGCAAACTCTACCACAAACTGGTTGAGTTACCTGCCAGGTGTTATTTGTACGGCCGGTAATACATACTATATCGTTATAGATGGTTACGGTGGTGACGCTGGTGATTACGAACTTGAGATTTTAGATGGTACTCCGAGCCCAGTTATGGGTTATAATGTGTATCGTGATAATGCTCAGGTTGGTTACAACGAAGGCTATAGTAACACAGGGTGGGGTGAGTTCATGCCAACTGAAGGTACATACGAATACTATGTTACCGCTATGTACGAAGTCTTTGGCGAATCTGATCCAAGTAACACAGATACTGCAAACGTTAGTGCACCAGCACCAACTTGCAACGCACCACAAAACCTAGCTGCTGAAACACTCGGAAACGATGTTTCCCTGATGTGGGATGCCCCTGATGGTGGACCCGGTTGGATCGGTTACTACAATGGTGAGTTTAACGGCGGTGTTGGAACAGGCGCAGCAGCAATCTTTGAATGCGCTGCCATGTTCGGACCGGAACAGTTATCTGCTTACAATGGTATGTTACTGACCAAGGTCGCTTTCATTCCAGCTGAAGTGGCAGCAGCTTATACAGTCATGATCTATGATGTGTCTTCGGGCACACCTGTTGCAGTTGATTCATCTGAATCATTTGATGGCGCGGATCTTGTCATCGGTGAGTTTCATGAAGTTGAACTTGCAAATGCGATTACTGTTGACTGGACAGTGAACCTGATGTTTGGGTTTAAATGTAATACCACAACCGGGTATCCCGGCGGTATTGACACAGGACCTGGCGTTGCTGGATACGGTGACATCATGTTTTATGGTGGTGCCTGGGTATCAATGGTAAACGACTTTGGTCTTGATTACAACTGGGCCATAGAAGGATTTGTTGATTATGGTGATGGCGGTCGTAGCCTAACATCCATGGAGCCGTTGAACATAAGCTATCCAACATCTAACGACGCTGAAGTATTAGCGCACACACTGGCAACTCCAGTTGTAGTCAATACACCATCCGAACGTACAATGACGAATTATATCGTCTATCGCGATGATGAAGAAATTGCAACAACAGAAGCAAGTGATGCTATGTACTACGATGAAGATGTTGCCTTTGGTACACACACATACTTCGTGACTGCAATGTATGACGACAGTGAAGATTGTGGAGAGTCCGATCCTTCGAATCAAGTAGAAGTAGATTTGATGAACAACCCACCACTGGGTTTCTCCCTAATCTCACCCGGCGATGGTTATGAAGTGTTTATCAATGAAGACAACCTGGATGAACAGGTTGCCTTTATCTGGACACAAGCATCGGATCCTGACAATGATCCAGTTGAATACACTCTGGTTGTAGCCCACGAAGATCATTATCATGATACAACAACAGCCCAAACAGGTATGTTTATTGATTATGGTTTGCTTTCTGAAGAGCTATTAGAAGACAGCGTTACTGTAATGGTACACTATTGGGATGTTGCAGCACACGATCCTTATGATACAACCTGGTCTAATGATGGACCAAGAATGTTTACGGTTGATATTAGTGGACTGTTAGGAGTTGACGATGATATGTTACCTGATGTGTTTGCTTTACATAACAACTATCCAAATCCATTCAATCCTGTAACGAATATCACATATGATATTCCAGAAGTAGCTCAAGTTGTTCTTGAGATCTACAATATTACAGGTCAAAAAGTTCGTACTCTGGCTCAAGGTCAGCACGAACCAGGACGGTATAGGATTCAGTGGAATGCTACTAACGATTTTGGTCAAGCTCTGTCATCCGGTATGTATATTTATCGGATTCAGGCCGGTCATTTCGTAAGTGTTAAGAAACTTATTTTGATGAAATAAGTTTCGTTCTACAAACGATCTAAAAGAAAAAGGGGTCCGGATTTCCGGGCCCCTTTTTTATTATCGAAATATTACAGGACTATTATTTTGGCCTGTTTTAATAGTATTCAGCTTGTGAATTCTCCGAATCGATTCCTGTATTATTGTCCAAATAAAAAATAATTTTTAAAAAAAACTTGCACTACATTTCTTTTTCGGTGTAAATAATACGTGCGTAGGATAAAACCTACCAACTGTGAATTGTAACAATCATAAATAAGGAGTTGAATTATGCAAAAGAACAGTGTCAATAAAGTGATCCTGATTGGAAATCTAGGTCAAGACCCTGAAGGCCGTTTTACACCGCAAGGAACGGCAGTAACAAACCTGAGCGTTGCCACGAATGAATCTTGGAAAGACCAAAGCGGTGAAATCCAAGATAGAACAGAATGGCACCGTGTGGTTATGTATGGCCGTATGGCTGAAACCGCAACCGAGTATATGAAAAAAGGCCAGATGGTTTATGTTGAAGGCCGTTTACAGACTCGCGAATGGGAAGACAAAAATCAGGTAAAACGCAAAACCACAGAGATCCGTTGTGATAATTTCACAATGTTGGGTCGTCGGGGTGATGCGGGAGCACAGGGCGGCGGAAAACCGTCCGCAGCCGCACCCGCCACAGAAGAAGATGACGATCTTCCATTCTAAAAAATAATATAAGCAGGGGTGGGGAGACTCACCCCTGCAAATAATACAAACATACAACCCCAATGGCAGGACCCGATTATTTAAAGAAATTTTCACCCAGGCCAGCCTGGATACGAAAAAAACTTGGTTACCCAGCTCTTTTAATGGGGGCCACCATAGCAAAAATAAAAGTAACTGGTCGATGGCACCTCCCAAAAAGTGGACCCTATATTGTGGCGGCTAACCACTTTAGTTACATTGACCCTCCATTTTTTAAATATGCTATTCGAAAACCAATTAATTTTTTAGCCGCAAGCGACCAAACAATTGAATGGTATTTTATGTGGGCACCTTTACTTTATGGATTTATTCCTACCAACAGATTAAACTTGGCGCCATCTACCATAAAAAAAGCAAAACGAGCCTTAAAAAACGGTGAAATTCTCGGGATATTTCCTGAAGGCACATCAACGTCTAATTCTTTAAGAAAAGCCAAAAATGGTGCTGTTTTCTTTTCTACTCTCGAAAAAGTCCCAATTGTACCCATGTCTATCTACGGAGCAGAAACGGCATGGAACGATTTATTTCGCGGGGTGCGGCCTCGAGTAAAAATTAATATTGGTAAACCGTTTGGTCCATTTGATATTTCTGGAAATCGTATGGAAAAATCAAATCAACTTGAAAATATCGGGGAAGAATTAATGAGCCGAATTGGTGCCTTACTCCCCGATGATATGCATGGCGTATGTGATGGAGATAAGCGAATTCCGAAATTTCAAAAAGAGAACGGATTTGTGCCACCACTTATTCGATAGTGCTCGCTATTTGATTTTTTAGAATAAGAGATACCCCAAGCAAAATTACCGGACCCCCCACTAACGCTCCATGGGGAATTGTTTCCCCAAATATTATAAGAGCAAATAGAGACGCTATAATGGGTTCACCTAACGGGATGGATGATATGGCTGTAGGTGAAATATATTTCACAGCATAGTTGAGCAGATTGTGTCCGAAGATAGATGGAACTAATCCTAAAAATAAAAACCACAGTATATGATTCATTTCAAAATTAAAAACAGAATCACCCGAAATTATAGCAATCAAGAGAAGTGTAGCTGCAGCTATAAAAAATAAAGTCCGACCATAGATAATGTTTCCAGTGTCTTCTCGGATTTTTCCAGCAAGAATAAATGTTAGGGCAATAAACAATGCGCCTAAAAGAGAAATTGAATTTCCAAAGATGTTTTCATTATCTAAATAAAACCCACCAGCCTGAACAATGCCTGCACCTAGAAGCGCTATGGTGAGCCCAATATAGGTTAATTTTTCAATTTTCTTTTTTAGAAATACCGATATTAAAACAGTGAATATTGGCACCATGCATCCCAAGAGAGTTGCGTTGGCAATGGACGTATGTCGGACGCCTAAAAAGAAACACGCAAAATGACATCCTAAAAATATTCCGGCAAAAAGAATTCTCTTTTTATTTTTGAATGATAGTTTTCCCTGTGGGCGATATGCACTAAATCCCCAGAGCATTCCGCCGGCAATAAACATCCGCCAAAAAGCCAAAACAAGGGCGGGTACCGTTGCTACATAGCGAATAACTAACGATGTGGAACTGATCGAAACGAGAGCTAATAATAATATAAGACCGAGCCGGGCGGTCATTTAATTACACCGGAAAATCGTTTAAGATAGATGCAACACAAGCGGTGAGTTTTTGTGCATAAGGTACATGTAAAAACTCATTGGGGCCGTGGGCATTTGAGCCGGGCCCTAACACGCCCGTAATGACAAACTGCGCCTTAGGAAATTGTTCGCCCAACATAGCCATAAACGGAATGGTTCCCCCCTCTCCAAGAGAACAAGAAGACTCTCCATAAAAGGTTTCCGACGCATCATTCATCGCTTTGCCAAGCCAGTCAGTCGTTTCTGGCGCATTCCAACCGGATGCTGCTTCTTCAAAATGGACAGAGACAGATGCGTTGTAAGGCGGATTTTCGATTAATGTTTTCTCTAAAGCATTTTGGGCTTTAATGGGATCAACCAATGGCGGTATTCGCATAGAAAGTTGGAGTTGAGTATAAGGTCGTAAAACATTTCCAGCGTTTGCTGATGGTGGCAGCCCATCGGCCCCAACAACAGACAGTGCGGGTCGCCAAGATCGTCGTAACACGCCTTCAACTTTATCATCGGTAGATGGCTCCATTTTTAGGTCCCACGGAAATTCATCCACCACTTCATCTCCCAAAATTGAAACAAGTTTTTTAGTCTCTTGAATCCGATAATTCGGAATATCAGTTTTAAGCTCATCTAATAATATTTCACCGGTGTTCTCATCTTCTAGGCGAGATAAAAGTAGTCGAGCAATTCGAAAGGAAGAGGGCACATGTCCACTGGCCCCACCAGAATGAACGCCCTCAGTGAGTACGTCCACTCGTAACGTACCGCCAATCATTCCGCGAAGGGAAGTGGTGGTCCAAAACCGTTTATAATCTCCAGCACCGGAATCCAAACAAATTACCAGGTCTGGGACACCAATTAACTCGGCACAAATCCCCATATAATGTGGCAAGTCCGGAGACCCGCTTTCTTCACAAAATTCAATAAGTATTATAATCCTTGGTAGAGATGCGTCCTGCTCTTTAAGCGCTTTAACAGCGCAAAGAGAAGCAAATAATGCATAGCCATCATCTGCAGCGCCCCGTCCATAAAGCTTGTCACCTTTCAAAACCGGATTCCACGGATCCAGTCCATCATCCCATCCTTCCATTTCTGGCTGTTTATCCAAATGGCCATACATTAAAACATTGCCGTTACGATTGCCTGGAATATCTATCAATATTATAGGCGTCCTTCCATCGGATTCTTTAATGATTAATTTTGCTCCCTCGGGTAAATGTGTGTTGGTCCACTCAGTCGCCAAATTTAATACACGATCCATATGACCGTTTTCTTTCCAGTTTGGATCAAACGATGGAGATTTGTTTGGGATTTTGATATAATCAAAAAGAGTCGGAATAATGTGGTTTTTCCAAAATGTGTTTATTGTAGTTTGTAATCGATCTTTATTCATAATTGTTTTCAATTAAAAAGTTTTTATTATGTCTCCATCGTGGAAGGAATAAAAAACCGTATCTTTTGTTTTATTTGATACTAAATCTCCAGTAGTTGAAATGCATATTACGCCAAAATGATCATCGTTTTCTTGGCCCTCTTTTATGCTTTTATCTACCGCGTTTTCCAAGGCCATGCCATCTTCAACCCGAGTTACAATTTTTGCGGCAACAGCAGAATTAACAATATGTTCTCCGATTCCAGTAGCGGAAACGCCGCAATATCGATTCGCGTAATTGCCAGCTACCGTAGGGGAGTCACTCACCCGACCCGGGATTTCACCCCCCACGCCGCCGGTTGAAGTTCCTGCAGAAATATATCCATTTGAGTCAAGGGCAACAACGCCCACGGTTCCAGTCGTTCCGGTTATTTGGGATTGATATTCACCGAGTCGTTCCGGAGTGAGTGGATTATACTCAATGAACCCCAAATCACGCGCAAATTGTGTGGACATTTCACCAGATAGAACTGAATGGTCATAGTCTTGCAATTTTTCGGCCACAAGAATTGGATGCTGCACATACTGAATATTGATCACCCCGGAGAATTTTTTATTGTGACCACTCATGAATCCCGCAGACATGCGAATTTGTCCGTCGCTCTGGATTTTGGAGCCCGTACCAGCATTAAATAATGGATCATTTTCTAGAAGCTTAATGCCAAAAATGACCGCATCATTTGCTGAAGATGTTAAAAGAAAACGATAGGTGTTTTTACAAATGGATTTCAAAGAGTCTCTGATGCCGGATTCTCTTTCTATGTTCCCCTCTAGAGATCCAGCTCCGCCATGAATAATGAGTTTTGGCTGTTGTGCCATTAAGATGATTTTTCTTGTTCTAGTTTTTCCTTGTGTGCCTGTACTTTGAGATGTGTATCGTCAACATCATAATTTGAAAGGATAACAAAATCGTAATCTCCACCCACATCTAAACAGTGTTGCACAGCCGATTGCTCATCATAAATAATAATAATTTGGTCCTCTTTCATACCGAATTTCATGAGATAATTTTTCAATTTATCAGAGATGGCGCCCTCTTCCAAGCCTCGTAAATACGATTCAAATAAAACCACC
>JAPYRR010000083.1:0-1549 GCA_029936885.1 Fidelibacterota bacterium
GTGGGCCCACAGGGATTCGAACCCCGAACCAACAGATTATGAGTCTGCTGCTCTAACCGTTGAGCTATGGGCCCAGAAACGGTGCGAAAATTAAGGTTTAAATTGACTATCATTAACTTTTTTCATCCAAACTTTTTTACCGAAGCCCGTTTTGTAATACTTCTCTCTCATTCTGGCCAAATTTCTTGTAGGGAATTCTTCGACTAATAATAAATCAAATGGAGCAAATGCCTTTGTTGATTTAACCCAACCTTTATTATGCAGTATTACTCTTTTTTCAACATTATTAGTCATGCCAATATAATGCCAATTTTTTTGTTTTGATTTTAAAATGTATACAAAGTAATCCATACTCAATTATTATAAATCTGCTACTCCCCACCAGCCTCGCGCTTTTGGCGTTTCGGGGTGAGCTACTTGCCAGACCTTGATGAAATCAAGCTGTCTGGTGGGCCTCAGTCAGCTTCACTTTGTGAAGAGCTGACAAACAGGAAGGGAGAGAAAATTAAGGTTTAAATTGTCTATCTTTAACTTTTTTCATCCAAACTTTTTTATTGCCCTTTGGATTCTGTGAATGAAAATTCACTGCCAAGAAATACCATGAAAAAAGAACAAAAAACAACTTTAACTATATTTGGAATTAATAATGTGATTTCTATTTTGGAATCAAATGAATTTGATGTTACAAAAATTGATATCCAAAGAAAGGGAAGAGCTGAGAAGGATAATCAATTATTATACTTAATAAACAAATTATCTTTCCAACCCAAATTTTTTGATAAACAGGGCTTTCTCCAGAAATATCCAGAAGGAAGAACCCAGGGAATTGCTTTAATTATCTCGGGAGATATTGCCTTGAGTGAACTCCCGGATTATTCAGAAAAAGAGTCAGTATGTCTATTGGCATTGGATCAAATCGAAGATCCACAGAACTTTGGGCAAATCATTCGCACAGCCGAATGTGCAGGCATAGATGGAATCATTTTCCCCAAGCACCATTCGGCAACTATAACGGGGGCTGTTTTACAAGTAAGCCAAGGTGCTTTTATAAATATGCCATTGTACGAGGTCACCAATTTGAAAATTGAATTCCAACGATTAAAGGATGCTGGATTTTGGATTATCGGCCTAGAGAATAGTATTGATGCGAAACCTTGGTATGATGTAGAATATAAAGGTAAAACTGTCATTGTTGTTGGGAGCGAGGGGAAAGGCATCCGAGAAAAAGTTTTAGAATCCTGCGATTTTAAAGCAACGATTCCTATGCAAGGGAAAACAAATTCACTCAATGTGTCCGCTGCGGTTTCGGCCATAGTCTTTGAAAGACTCCGGCAAATTCAAGAGAAAAATTAATGGCTTCTACCCACGATTATGATATTGATCAACGGAACGATGATATCCAGGTTTACATCAACGGAGAATTTTTTCATCGGCTGGAAGCAAAGGTGTCCGTCATGGATAGCGGATATCTCTTGGGCGATGGCGTTTGGGAAGGGATTCGGCTCCATAGAGGCACACTGATTCATTTGGATGCCCATTTGGATCGGCT
>JAPYRR010000083.1:1649-6257 GCA_029936885.1 Fidelibacterota bacterium
TTTAGCAACCGTTAAAACTCGTAGAGATCATTCTATTCAGGATCCACGAATCAATTCTTTAAGCAAACATAATTGCATTGCAGCTTGTATTGAGGCGGATAAGCTCGGGGTAGATGAAGGGCTGATGTTAGATCCACACGGGTTTGTTTCAACGTGCAACTCCACTAATTTTTTTATTGTTCGAAATGATGAAGTGTGGACATCGACCGGTGAATATTGTTTAAATGGTGTTACTCGAGGTTCCATTATCCGATTGTGTAAAGAATATGATATTCCAGTTTTTGAAAAGAATTTTAGGGTGGAAGATGTCCATTCAGCAGATGAAGTATTTGTAACGGGAACATTTGCAGGTGTAATTCCAGTTCCATCTGTAGATGGTATTATTATGGGAGATGGTACTCGTGGAGCTATTACAGAATCTCTCCAGAACTGGTATGCCGAAGATATTGAAAAATTGGTAAATAAACCATGAACAGTATCCGGATTGCAATGTGGTCCGGCCCTAGAAATATATCCACTGCCATGATGCGATCCTTTGAAAATCGCCCAGACACGGTCGTGACGGATGAACCCTTTTATGCTCATTATTTGGATAAAACCGGTTTGGATCACCCCGGAAAAGATGATGTACTAGCGTCTCAAAGTACGAATTGGAACGAAGTGGTTGAAATGTGCGTCGGGGATATTCCTGGAGAAAAACCGATTTGGTATCAGAAACACATGGCACAACATAATCTGGAAGGGTGTGATTTATCCTGGATAAAAGACGTTACAAATTGTTTTTTAATTCGGGATCCAAAGCAAGTAATCGCCAGTTATGGAAAACGATTTCCCGTGGGAAATGAACGATTATTAGGATTTATCCAACAGGTAGAATTATTGAAAATGGTAGAAGATGCTACGGGAGAAGCGCCACCCATCTTGGATTCAAAAGATATTTTAATGAACCCTGAAGGCATGCTGAAAAAACTATGTAAAAGAATCGGAATTTCCTTTACAGAAAAAATGCTGAATTGGCCAGTGGGTAAAAGAGATAGTGATGGCGTGTGGGCGCCCCATTGGTACAACCGAGTGGAAGCATCTACGGACTTTAAACCTTATAAAGAAAAAGAAATTAAATTAGATGATGAATTAATGTCCATATATAATAGGTGTATGGAACATTATAATCTATTATTTGAAAAAAGGATCCGAAATGACACCTAAAACAAACCGCCGAAATTTTTTAAAGACATCACTCATGGTGGGTGCAGGACTGTTTTTACCAAAATCCATAGCGTTAGCCAAAAGCAATTCCAGTGACGATAAAAGAATTATTGTAATTGGTGCGGGACTTGCTGGTTTATCTTGCGCTTATGAGCTTAAACAAGCCGGGTATAACGTTTTGTTATTGGAGGCTCGGTCACGTCCAGGCGGGCGGGTGCGAACTTACCGTGATCCATTTGCTGATGGATTGTATGCTGAAATGGGTGCAGAATATGTGGATTCCAGCGATGAACATGTGCGGAAATATGCCAAGGAATTTGAACTTCCTATTTTACCTGCAAAACAGTATGATGGGATTTATGTGCGGGGTCAGCATCTTTCAATGGCTGATATGAAATCGGGAAAAGTTCCTTTGCCCTACAAAGGTATTGAACAGGGGAAATTGTTTGGTCAGGAGGCAGCATACCTTCAAGAATGGATCAAAATGGTTCAGGAACTGGGCGAATCATCTAAAGAGGTACAAGCATTGGATAAAATGTCCGTAGCGGAAATATTAAGAAAGGGTGGCGCACCCCAAGATATTATTGATCTCTACATTTATACGAATGCTACAGAATCCACATCTATCCCTTCAAAAATGTCGGCTCTGAATATGGTTTTGGCAAATTCAAGAACATCCGCTTTTAGTGAAAATACAGAAGAAGGGCGCATTCTGGGCGGCAACGATCAACTACCGAAAACATTCGCAAAAAAACTAGGGAATAAAATTCATTATAATCGGGCTGTACAGAAAATTGAATACACCAAGGATCAGGTTACAATCCAATTTATTGAAAATGAAAAGCGTCAATCCATTTCCGGAAGTAAATGTGTCCTGGCCATGCCCCTTTCAGTTCTGCGCCGGATTAAGATAGACCCCTTATTTTCTGAATCAAAAATGTACTGCATCCGTAAGCAGTCCTATGGACACGTGATGAAGATTGCCATGCAGTACAGCCGCCGCTTCTGGGATGAACCGGGCTCTATCGGGCAACGTGTTTTTACCGATACACCCTTACGCCGCGTTTATCATTTTTCCATTGACCAACCGGGACCTCGCGGAATTTTGTTATCATTTACATCGGGAGATGATGCAAAAAAACTGGGCAGGATGAGTGAGGAGAGAAGAATGGGAACAGCGCAGAAGTCATGTGCTGAAATCTGGAAAGAAGCGCCGCAATACTGGGAGGGTGGAGTAACAAAATATTGGAATGAAGACCCGTGGACCCGAGCCAGTTATTCTATTGCTGGCGTGGGGCAAAAAGATTTCAGAGATATTCTTTCAAGGCCTGAAGGTATGTTCCATTTTGCCGGCGAACATACGTCTATTCACAGGGCTTCCATGAATGGCGCTATTGAGTCTGGACTAAGAACCAGTGAAGAAATAATAAAGAGTTAAACGGATATTTCTATCACGTCCGATACAAAGGTTATTATTTATTCTACGCCTAAACTATGTAGGTAATCATCATATCCGCGACTATACTCTTTTATTTTTCCCGGTTTTAATTCAATAATCCGTGTTGCTAAGGATGAAACAAATTCTCTATCGTGACTCACAAAAATTATGGTACCATCAAAACCACTTAATGCCAAGTTGAGCGATTCAATGGATTCCATATCTAAGTGATTTGTGGGTTCATCCATGATAATTACATTTGGACGTTGAAGAATTATTTTTCCAAATAACATTCGTCGTTGTTCACCACCCGATAAAACCCGCACCGGTTTTTTTATATCATCTTGAGAAAATAGTAATCGGCCTAAAGTTCCCCGAATCGTCTGCATATCATCTCCTTTTTGACTCCATTGAGCCATCCAGTCAACTAAAGACATATTCGAATTAAAATCCTGACTATGGTTTTGTGCAAAATAACCGATGACCACATTGTCAGACCACTTTATAATTCCACTATCCGGTATCAGGTCATTAACTAAGCAACTTAGGAGAGTTGTTTTCCCAATACCATTTGGCCCAATAATAGCAAGTCTTTCTCCTGCTTCGATCGAAAAATTTAGCATTTTTAATACAGAAAGGTCATCATATCCTTTAATCAAGTCCTTCACATTTAATGCTGAATTAAAAACTTTTGAATGTTGTTTAAACCGAATAAATGGGTAAACGCGACTGGAATTTTTTATATCATCTAATTTTATTTTACTAATTTGATTTGCTCGTGATGTGGCTTGCTTGGCTTTGGATGCATTGGCCGAAAACCGTTTTACAAATGACTGTAATTCTTCGATTTTTGCTTTCTTTTTTGCATTGTCGAGCAACAATCTTTGGCGAGCTTGGGTTGATGCCGTCATAAAATCATCATAATTCCCAGGATATAATCGAAGCTCACCATAATCCAGATCCGCCATATGTGTGCATACACTATTCAGAAAATGGCGATCATGTGAAATAATAATCATGGTACTTTTTCGAGAGTTCAAAATTTCTTCTAACCAGCGAATTGTATTGATGTCCAAGTTATTTGTAGGTTCATCTAAAAGTAATATTTCTGGATTTCCAAATAAAGCCTGAACCAATAAAACACGAAGTTTCATACCAGGCGTTAAGGAGCTCATGGGTTCGTCATGTTTTTCCAGAGGAATGCCCACACCTAATAATAAATCACCGGCGTTTGATTCTGCCATATATCCGTCCATTTCAGCGAATTCAGACTCTAAATCGGCAACTCTCATTCCTTCTTCTTCGGTCATGTTTGGAAGAGCATAAATTTTATCCCGTTCTTCTTTTACCTTCCATAATTCAGCATGTCCCATAATAACGCAATCAGAAATAATAATTTTTTCGTAAGCGTAATGGTCTTGATTTAGTTTGGCGACACGTTCATTCCTATCAATTTTAACGGATCCGGAACTGGGATCAACTTCGCCGGTTAATATTTTCATGAATGTTGATTTTCCGGAACCATTAGCGCCGATAAGACCATATCGATTCCCTTTCGAAAAAGTGACAGAAATATCTTCAAAAAGGGGTTTTGATCCAAATTGGATGGAAATATTGGATGTTGAAATCATTAGAGTTCTCGTTTTATTTGTTTTAAATCTTGTTAAACGCTGATTAATTGACTGATTAACAAAGATATATAAATTGGAAAGAACCCCATTTAAGATGGGGTTCTTTGTGTGATCCGGGTGAGACTCGAACTCACGGCCAATGGCTTAAAAGGCCACTGCTCTACCAACTGAGCTACCGGATCATTTTCCCGGTAGCGAAGTTAAAAACTGCATGTCCGCCTTTGGCGGGAGCTACCGGATCAATAGTTTTATAAATCTAAAATCAGATTTGAAATATTAACTTAAAAATCGGTGGCAAAATTACATTTATAGATTAGGGATTTGAAGAAAAAA
>JAPYRR010000084.1 GCA_029936885.1 Fidelibacterota bacterium
ATCGTATACAGTCGGACCGCAAGTATAGAGACCAACTTCCCCATCTACGATGGGACGAAAAATCTCTTTCTTTCGTTTAAGCGTATTATAGAATTGTAATGCCATTTATAAACTTAATTCAATGATATTTTTTACCAGATCATCGAAGGACATTCCTGTAGCATTTACAGATTTTGGAACAAGGCTTGTAGATGTCATGCCGGGTAATGTATTCATTTCTAAAAAATAATAATCACCAATTTCGTCCATTAAATAATCTGCTCTTGCATAGACATTGCACTTCAACTCTTCAAAGATTAATTCAGTATCATTTTGGATTGATTTTGCCAATTGCTCACTCAAATCTGCTGGGCAAATATACTGACTCATTCCCGGAGTATACTTGCATTCATAGTCGTATAATTCATGAGAGGGTTTTATCTCTACGATGGGGTATGCTTTTTCCCCAAGGACCGTTACTGTTAGTTCTCGACCATGAATATATTTTTCTACCATAACCACATTACCATGTTGAAATGCTTTAATTAATGCAGGTTTAATATCGGAATCATTATGTACAATTGAAAGACCCACAGTGCTCCCCTGGTCATTCGGTTTAATCACGAAAGGCAAAGATAGAGTCGGTAAATCATTTTGTGAAAAAAGGATTTCCCATTCCGGTGTTTTCATTCCAATTAATTTTGCGATTTCCTTACTTTTAGCTTTATCCATACACTTAGCGGATGCAGTAGGACCCGATCCAGTATATCTAATATTGTGCTTATCCATCCATTCTTGAATTTTGCCATTTTCTCCAATCCCGCCATGGAGCGCATTAAAAATAATTTCCTGATCTTTTAAATCTTTAAGGAATGATCTATAATCATTTTGGAAAAAATATTCCGTGGTTATGTAACCATTTGATTTACACGCATCAAGAACAGCTTTCCCAGTATGGATTGAAACTTCTCGCTCTTCGCTTGGGCCTCCCATTAAAATGCCGACTTTTATAGACATATTTTTTGAGCGCCTTCGGCAAGGTCTTTTACGATATAGGTAGGCGTTTCATATTCCGGTAAAAAGTTAATGGTTTCCATCCCTTTCCCTGTTAAAACAAGTATGGTATCCATTCCAAGCATTTCTCCTGCGCTCATATCTGCCTTGGAATCCCCAATCATCATGCAATCCATTAAGTTAAGGTTGTGTTCCGCTTCCGCTTCTAAAAACATCCCTGGTCCCGGTTTTCTTCGATCACTGGCTTGGTCAGGATGGTCATGACATTCATAGATTCCCAACAATGGAATATTATTCTTTTCAAATTGGGATCTAATAAATTCATGAATTTCATTTAAATCTTCTTCTTGAATTAATCCACGAGCAACACCGGATTGATTGGTGATGATACAAAACCTATTCCCGGCTTCTGCCATTCTTTTCAGAGACGTAATTGTATTATTAAAAAATGAATAATCATCTATTGTACTAATATATCCCGGATCAGGATTTAAGGTTCCATCCCGGTCAAGAAAAATACAATCATAATTCTTCATGACATTATTTCCTCCGGATGCACATCTTTTATCCTGACGCTTCCCAAAATAAAATAAACCGCCCCAACCAATACAACAGGAAAATAAGAGACAGCATGTGACACAATAGCATAGGTCAGAGCTTTTTCACTGGCAATTGAAAAAACAACCATTAACCCATATTTGACGCCAGCATCATAGGTTCCCGCAGAACCCGGAAGGGCAGGAATTCCAATGACAACACTCCCGATTACTAACAAAATTCCCGTTCCAATAAAACCCAAATCAATATTACATGCATCTAAAATAATATATGTAATGGAAAAATAAATACTCCAAATAATAAAACTGGTAACCGTAATTGCAAATGTATGTTTTGTTTTTCTAATAATGGTTACACCATCAAAGATGCGCTGAATTCCATGGACTATTTTTAATCTTAATCCAGATTGAAAAGATTCCTTATCTTTTACTTTATTGATCCATTTATATTGTACAGCAAGAAATATAAAAAAAATGAGCCCAAAGGTAATTGCTGAAAAAAGATAAACACCGAACCGTAGCCATTGGTGTTCAAATGGAAACCATGGAATCACTAAAATAAAAACGAGTACAACCATAAGGAGATCCATAATTCTTTCAAGAATAATTGTTCCAAATGCCTGAGATACTGAAATGGCTCTATCTATGGAAATTGAATAAGCACGAAGTAATTCACCCAAACGAAAAGCAAGAACTCCATTCCCAAAATAACCAATCATCGTGGATGCAAATAGTGGGTGGAGTGGGATTTTTTCAACAGGGTCTAATAAAAGTTGCCAGCGATATGCACGAATGATACAACTCACTAATAATAGCACACAAGCGGTCCAGAATGGTCCCCAATTCACTTGTTGAATCTGAAGCCATAATCCATCAAAATCTTCACCATAAAAGGCTAAATAAAGCCCAAGGACACTCACTACAGTACCGACCAATATTTTGATATATTTATTCACGAAGGTCTATTATTTCATATTCGGACAAATCGACTTCTCCAACTTCTTTATTTCTTAAAGGTTCCGCTGATAAAATTCGAATCCTAATTTCAGAATATTTATCTATTTTCATTATTATTTGTTTAGGTTGCCCGCTGCCATGATTGGTAATAATAGTCCCTTTTAAATCCCATTCCATTAAAGTGAATGGAATCCTATATCCATTTTTTTCTAATATTGCATCGCCCGTTTCAACTGCATCATTTTCCCCAGTCAAAATATCGAAAACCGTTATATCACCCGGTACAGTTGTATCAAGAATAACCTGTTTTCCTAATTTGTTTAAGCTTGTTAATTCACCGTATTTAAAAGTCAATCTGTGATCATAGGAATCAAATATATAATGATTTTTCTCAATATAATAAAAAGTGCCATCCGATTCAAATCTTTCCCCATTTTGTTCCTGATAAAATTCAATTTCAAGAATTAGTCCTCCTGAAATATTCATGAAATCTAGAAAATTCTGATATGGCTTTGATTGAGCCATCATTTGGCTCAAAAGAATGACGCATAAAATAATTTTTTTCACAGATCAATCCCGAATCATTTCGAGATAAGTCTCATCCACCAATACTTCTCTTGCCTTACTCCCAGTAAAAGGGCCTACAACACCTGTTTGTTCCATTTCGTCTATCAATCTTGCAGCACGTGAATACCCAACCTTGAGTCGTCGTTGAAGTAGCGATATGGACCCCTGTTGATGGGTGATAACCAGTGCAACAGCTTCATTAAATAATTCATCGGTCCCACCGCCACCATCTCCACCAAATTCTGTCGAAACAGCTTCACGCACTGTAGGTAAAATCATTTCATCGGGTTTGGGTTGGGCCGACACATGACTCATAACAGCTTCAATTTCTTCTAAACTAAGGAATGCATTATGCATACGAGTTACATCGGAACTACCAGTTCCCAAATGAAGCATATCACCGCGTCCAATTAATTTATCAGCACCGATTTGGTCAATAATTGTTCTTGAATCAATTTTACTGGCAACCTGGAATGCAATCCGTGATGGAAAATTAGCTTTTATTACGCCTGTAATTACATCGACAGAGGGACGTTGTGTGGCAATAACCAAATGGATTCCCACAGCACGGGATAATTGAGCCAGTCTTGCGATGGGTGCTTCCACATCTTTTGCAGATAACATCATGAGATCCGCTAATTCATCAATAATAAGTATGATATAAGGCATAATGGGTATATCAGTATTTTGCATCTTTTCATTGTATTCACTAATGTTTCTTACCAACGCTTCTGCCAAGACGGTATAACGGCGATCCATTTCTTTTTCTAATGCACGAAGGGCTAAAATTGCGTTATCCACGGAGGTGACAATGGGCTCAGAAATGTCTTCCATTTTCAACAGGTGATATCCTTCCAATTCTCGATACAGGGTCATTTCAACCTTTTTCGGATCTATCATGACAAATTTGACTTCATCGGGCGTTGCTCGATATAGAATAGAACAAATGATTGTATTGATACAGACAGACTTGCCCGAACCGGTTGTCCCTGCAATAAGTAGGTGTGGCATTTTAGCCAAGTCCAATGTTGCAATTTCGCCGGATGTTGTTTTTCCTATCGCTAAGGAAAGAATCGATTCTGCCTCAGCAAATTCTGGACTGTTTACCACGGACTTAAAGAAGACCGTAGCCGGGTTTCGGTTCGGAATTTCGATCCCCACAGATGATTTACCAGGAATCGGTGCAATAACCCGAACACTACTCGCTTCCATCACCCGAGCCAGATCATCTGCCAAGGCGACGAATTTATTAACACGAACGCCTTCTGCCGGCTCCACTTCAAAAAGTGTAATAATGGGTCCCGGATGAACATTAACTACTTTCCCGTCCACACCAAAAGTCGCCAATGATTGGGTTAAATAGTTGGCTCTTTCAATTAATTCATCTCGAGTAAAAGCGTCAGAAACGTTAACAGGATTTGCAAGTAATTCTGATGAAGGTAATTGATATTTCCGTCTGGGTTTCTTTCGTTCCACCACTTCATCAATATCCACTTCTTCCGTATGTACGATTTCTTCAATATTTAAATTTTCATCATTCTCTTCTGGAGTTTCACTTGTGTTGTCATCCAAACTTTGACTCGGTTCAGAATCCACTTCTCCGGTTTTTCCAGATTCATTTTCAGTTTCCGTCTGAACTTCTTCTAAGGGTGGTGTTAAAGGTTTTTCTTCAAGAGTTTCCGCTTCACCTTCTTCTTCGATGGGTTCTGGTTCAATTTCATCTTGTTCAGAAATTTCTTCGCCTTCTTCCTGAGTTACTGTTGAAAATTCTGTATCATCCCTTTCTTTTTGGGCGTCAATCTTTGTTTTCAGATCCTGGGTATGTAAACGTTTTGCTTCATCTTTTTCAAATTGGTCTTTCTCTTCTGTTTTTTGAGAACGCCAAGATTTCCATTTTTCGTTGAGTTGGATAAAGGGGCCATAGTAATCCAGATTAAAATAACCACGGATGATCATAAGAAATCCTGCAATGAGGAAAAGGGCTGTCCCCCAGATGGATAACCAGCTCAGCGCAAAATTTGCGACCGTACCACCAACAAGCCCGGATAAACCATAACTCACTGCACCATCTGTAGCCAATTTTATACTGAGAACACCAATGGTAATGGAAATCATAATCATTGTACCTAGACCATAGATCGACGTTTTAATGATGGCATTCAGATCTTTTTTAGAAAATAGAAACCAGCCCCAAGCTAATCCTAAAAGTGGAATAATAAATGATGCATATCCAAACCCAAGTTTTATAAATATATGAGCTGTAAATATCCCGAGAATACCCATTGGGTTATTGATCTGGACATTGGACGAAATGGAGGGTTCCTCACTGGGATTATATCCGCCAAGACTGACTAAAACGAATACAGATAAAGCTATGGTGAGGATTCCTAGAATTTCTAAACGACGTTCTTCCTGCATTTATAGGTTTGTGGTATGTGGTTAAAGAATCACCGATTTTACGGATTTTACAAGCTTAATTGAATAGAAAATATGATAGATAATTATTGTCTGAAAATGATTTGGACCTATAAGCATTATCATGCTCCTTCCAAGAACAAGGCTGATCGTAGCACATTAATTATCCAAGGGGCTATTAACAACCAAGGTGCCTTTTTTGGTCACATGAGTATAGATCATCGTTGTACGCACATCTTTATGCCCCAGCAATTCCTGTACTGTTCTAATATCATAACTTCAAGTAAGTGAGTTGCGAAACTATGTCGTAATGTGTGAACACTCCCCGTTTTTGAATGCCTGATTGACGAATCGCTTTATCCAATTGATATATGATTTTTCTGTACGATTTGAATAATGGCGTGTTCGAATGGCAATTCGAATTTGGCGTAAAAGTTTTGGTTGGTTCTTATTGGCGTTCATTATTACATTTTTCCAGTGGATATCTTTATTACCTTATACAAGAT
>JAPYRR010000085.1 GCA_029936885.1 Fidelibacterota bacterium
GACCAAATTAGAAAATAAAATCCTAATAAAAATCCAAGGCAAAGGATTATAAAAAATTTTGCGGGTAATTTTTTCATTTAATCAGGCTACTTTAATTTTCTTGTAATTGAGTAGGTCTCGGGTTTGCCTGAATTCCGACAGATTTCCCCTTTCGCTTCAAGGTCCAATTTCACCGTTATGGTATACCAGTTTATTGAACCTTCAAAAGAATCCGTTAATTGCTTTTTTACATTTTTTGTTATATTCGAAAATGAAAGGGAGCGACTCCGAATTGAATTTAGGATTGCACATCGTATTACGTCATATTTTGATTGTTCAATACGTATACCGTTTTTCCCTTGGGGATGGCATGTTAGAATTTTATTATTCAGTTTTAATCCTAGATTAATAATTGAAAAGATAAAGTCCCCACCTCACCCACAGTGCTACAAGGACAAAAAATGCAATTCCAAATACACGAAGGCGATGGGGAACATAATTGGTGGTTTCTCGAATGATACTATGCATAACCCTGACTGTTACATACGCCCAGGCTAATCCAATATCCCATCCCGTCGCTGCCCCCGTGACCGCAGACCCTAGAATGATAAAATAGAAAAGGACGGGTTGCTGAAATAGGTTCTTATAATGTTCTCTTGATTGGTGTAAATAATTAGGTGCATCTCCTTGGTACGTTTTGAAAAACCGGTATTCTACATCACGTTTTTTTGCAGCCCTCTGTTGGGTAAGATAATGTTGGACATTTACCAAGAACGTCCAGCCAACAAGAATAAACCCCGGAATGAGAATTTGTGAATTCATATTAACCGTTCAAAGTGAAAACAGGTTGACCTAAAAACCCAACATTTAAAATTAGATCCATTTATTCATCCATGGAATCAGATGTAAGCAATAGATCAAAAATTGAATGTGTATCATCCCAATCTACATCGCCTGCCCACCATTGAAATTCAGTCACTGTAGTTTCAATCAAAATTGATTCCATGAGCAAATCCACATCCTCATTGGTAATAAAGCTATCACTATTCAAATCCCCTTTCGGGCTGATGGCCTGATAACCCAAAATGACATCATATCCTGCAAATAAACAAGTAGTTGCAACTTCTCCATGACCTCCAAGGTTTTCAGGGAAAAGAGTCAATGTTACATCTGGTGCCCCATTTGAAATAAAAGTATCAAATGCGATTTGGGCATTTTCATAAGGTATTATATCGTCCCCGATCCCATGAAATAGATAAGTTGGACTTTCAGGAGCCCAATCTAATAATGTATTCTGGGCTAGTGTTACCCGGAAAAAATGATCTTCATCATTTGTGAAATCTTCCAACACTTCCGGGAGTAATATATCCAGAGGATTTTCCGGCATCATTGCATCTACATCACCACCGGAATGGGTCCCATCATAAAGTGAAGGTAGTGTATCCGCCCAAAAAGTTTCAAAATATTCATGGAAGTCCACATCCAATCCCTGGTAACTCCATAAATGACTCGTGAGGACATAAGGTACATAATAGGGTTTTGGATAACTCGGGATAGATAAAAAATATTCAACCATGGTTCCCTCTAAATCGTAGGGGCCTGCCATAGGGCAGGATGCCGTTATTGTAAATTCATCCGGGTAATCAAGTTGGAACCCACGCTGGGCTGCCAAGGTCGCATATCCCCCTTCGGAATATCCGAATAAATAGAGTTGGTCGTTGAATTGAAATTGATCGTCTCCATCAAGTATGAAAGAAAGTTGCTTAACAGCTCTAACCATATTCACAATAGTTCGGGTATAGGAATCTGCGACGATGTAGGGATGAAATTTATCGGGATTACCTAATCCTTCATAATCCGGAAAAAGGGTAATAAATCCTGATGGTGATGTGATCAAGCCAATGAGGACGAGTTCTAGATTATCCAAAGTCATTCCGGTGATAGATGGTGCATTATCGTCCAGTAATGTTGTACCGTGCTGGTAACTGATGATGGGAAAGGCAAGGGTTGGAGATTGTGGTAAACACACAAGTCCGGCTAATGTATCTACCATCCCATCGGGGCGATGGGACTCATACTGAATATCATAAATGGATATTGGATATGCGGGTAAAGACCCCGTACTTCCCATTGTGCTTAAAATGGTCTCAATAACAGATAACGACAGGGAATTCTGGTGTGAATAGTCAATTAGATCTCCAGGGTCAGATGAACCGATAGAGATAGTTAAAATTAATATGGCACATTTTTGAAATTTATTTTTCATGAGGTCAATGGTTCCTTTGAATATTCATGATCTGCTCGATCAATTTTTCATCATCGGGGAGTAATCCTGAGTCGACTAACCGTGGTATCAATTTCCGAAATGGGTTGAGAAAACAAAACACCCAGAATAATTCCGGGTGTTAAGATTATGTTGATAATTATTAGCGTATTAAAACGCATTTTTTAAACGCCGTTTTTCTTGGCACAACATGGTTTTGTGCAATTGGGTCCGCAAACGTTTGATTTGGGTATACAGCACTGTTTTGTACAATCTGCCACACAAGCTTTTTTAACTGCACAATTTGGTTTTTGATTCTTGGAGCACCTTGAGTTAAAAGCTTTTTTTCCACAGGATTTTTGTATGACACATGTTAATCCTGATTGTTGACACTTTGATCCAAATGAACAATCTTGTTTTTTATATTTACAAATTGAGTTTCCATTTGCATTACATCTTTTTCCATAGGCTTTATTTCCGCAGGATGGACCAGATTTTTGACACCCTGGTGCAATCTGACAGGTGCTAGTATCTGAAATAGGTTCTGGGGTGTAATTCAAAGCAGTCACTGAAAGTATGACTGAAAATGATAAAAGTATTCCAACTGTTAAACGGTTCATTTTATTCTCCTTTATATAAAAAGTGGGCGCCGAATGTAAGAATGGATTTTAAACCAATCAATGACGCAAAAACTCTTATTTTAGATAAATTATTTTATGTGTCTTTTCTTGCGCACCCATCATGAATTTGATTAAATAAATTCCACCTGAAATTGATTGGGGTTGCCATTTTATTTTATGATATCCCTTTTCCAAATAGCCATTAAAAATAGAATCAACTACTTTTCCATTAATATCGTATACTGTTATTTGGGCTTCCGATGCGTATTCTAATTGTAGATCGAATTGAGTTGATGGGTTAAATGGATTTGGATAGGCTGACGAAATCGAGAATTTGTCAGGAGTTGGATCATTATTGGTAGAAAGTGGAATAGGGTAGGTCGTGGCAAAACGAATATGGCGCCCGAATCGACAATCAACCCAAACAGCATACAAATATCCTTCACCATCCGTCCCAAGATTGGGTGCCATCTCTTGTGAATTAGTCATACTATCATTGACTGCAGAAATATCTGTCATAAAATTTTGACCGGCCCCAAGGACACCATACAGAATATTACCATTATCACGACTGTCTTCCCAAATCACATGAATATTCCCATCCTCCGTAATAGCAGCTGAAGGGTGGTTTTGATAAACATTGGTCACAGGTGTCATTTCCATGGAAATATTAACTGAAAAGGTATCGCCCAAATCCTCAGACAAAGCTAGATAGACCCTGCTCTCTCCATCTATTTCGGTCATGTATGCCATGCCGATCAGTGAATCCTGGCTTACAAGACTAGGACCACTTGCGGGACAATATGAAACATTATAATTATCATATGACATGGGTGATAGATTACCCCAAGATGAATTCGACGAATTCCACTGGACTGAAAACATATCCCGAATATTACTTACATTGTTCCTAAAACCTGCAATGAGTTGACCATTCGGTAATTCATGCAAGTTAATTGGACAACAGTCACAAGGTTCTCCAGGGGTATAATTACTTACCGTTTTAAACCCTGACCACGAATCGCCACCATTGGTTGATCGTGTATGTGCAATATGCCTATATGCCCAAGATCCAGCCTGGAAATAGTGAAATACTGCATGGATTACACCATCAGAAGTCACCATGAGTTCAGGATAAAAATTTACACCATAGCCGTGCCCAACTTGCGTTTCTTCCCAAGTAATACCTCCATCTATTGATCGAGCATAAAATGCAGATGTATGATCGTAGCCATTTCTTTGGTCAGACCAAAGGACATGTAATGTGTCGTTTCTTTCAGCAATTTTAGGACCATTATAGCCAATAGTAGATGCTTGATTTGGCGACTGGTTCACAGCTACATATTCAGAAAAGGTAACACCATGATCAGTTGATTTGGAAAAATAAATATCCCCACCATCTGTTGTATTGACCCATATCACGTAAATCGTCCCATCCTCCGTGACCGTCATATCAGGATAAAAGTTCTGAGGTGTTGCATTTTCTGACACCAATTGGCTTGGAGAAAAATCATTAGATAAGACCAATGAATTCATTATGACGCAGAGTAAAACAAAATTTAAATATTTCTTCATAATTACGTTTTTAAAAAACCTTTCATTTATAGTTTGAAATTCCATGTTAAAATTTAATTGTTTTTATTTTATTATTTTCAATCATTTCTACTTGATTTTTTTATAAATAATTTGGTTCCCAATATAGAGTCATAGGGATAAACATTGTTTATATAAGGGTTAATTCATTAACCACATTTTATTTAATTTGAGACATGAAATTAAACGGAATATATCCAATTATTCTAGGCCTTATTCTTTGGTTTATCGGATCGCCTGACGGGTTAGAAGAAAACGGCTATAAAATGTTTGTCGTTTTTATAACTGTAATTGCATCCTTAATCGTTCGTGTTTTACCTATGGCTGTCAGTGTATTAACAGGATTGGGGGTTGCAATTTTATTTCAATTAATTCCATTGAAAGTTGCTCTTTTAGGATATAGTGATTCTACAACCTGGCTCGTTGTAATTGCTTTTCTTATTGCTGGTGTTGTAATCGAAACGGGACTTGGTCGTCGTATTTCATTAATCTGTATTCATATATTAGGACGATCAATAACCGGGTTGGGGTACGCCATATGTGCATCCGAATTAATCTTAGGGCCAATTGTTCCATCGAATACAGCAAGGGGTGGTGGAATTTTAGCCCCTATTGTTGATTCAATGTCTAGAGCACTTGGCTCAACTCCTGAAGATAGTCCCAAAAAAGCAGGTCAATACCTCCACCTAGTTGGCGCCCACGCAAATTTGATTACAGCAGCCATGTTTTTAACCGGTATGGCAGCAAATCCGTTAATATCAAAAGCAGCGAGTGACGTATTCCAAATTCAATTCGACTGGTTGACATGGGCAAAGGGAAGTATTCTTCCTGGGTTAATTGGCTTAGCAGGGCTTCCACTCTTCATCAGGATAATTTCACCGCCAAAAATTGATTCCATTCAACCCATCAGAGACCGTGTCGCAAAAGATTTGCGAGCTTTAGGCCCCTGGTCTTATCAAGAAATGCTCACGGGAATTACTCTTGGAATCATGTTGGTGCTGTGGTCAACTAAACCAATTCATGGTTGGGGAACAACAACTGTTGCTCTGTTGGGATTGATCTTTATCCTCCTCACGAGAGCTACAACTTGGAACCAAATGGTTAAGAATCATAAAGCGTGGGATACATTTATTTGGTTAGGTGGATTACTAACTCTTGCCAGTAGCTTGAAGACTTTGGGATTTATTTCTTGGTTTGTAAACAATATTCAACAAAGTCTAACAGGGATATCACCATTTTTACTTCTTCTTTCACTGGTACTGATCTACTTTTATTCCATGTATGTTTTTTCAATGTTGACAGCACATATCGTAGCTCTTGCAGGTGCCATATTCTTGGTGGCTTCTAGCGTTGATCTGAATCCATTCCTTGTTGTAGGAATCATTGCCTATTTTTCTAATTTATGTGGATGTTTGACCAACTATTCAACTGGACCCGTAATTATTTATTTTGGTAATGGTTATGTCCAGCCC
>JAPYRR010000086.1 GCA_029936885.1 Fidelibacterota bacterium
AAATGGGTTTAAAACTAAAGCCATTATCAGACCGCGTTGTCGTGGAACCTGATGCTGCTGAAGAAAAATCATCGGGAGGGATTATCCTTCCTGATACTGCCCAGGAAAAACCACAACAGGGAACTGTTGTTGCCGTTGGACCAGGTAAAGCCAGTGATGCTGGTACAATTGTTGAAATGACTGTGATAAAAGGCGACAAAGTTCTATATGGAAAGTATTCTGGAACTGAAATTGCTCTTGAAGGCACAGATGTTGTAATCATGCGCGAAAGCGACATATTAGCTATATTATAAGGAGAAAATAATAATGGCAAAAAATATTGCATATTCCCTTGACGCCCGTAGTTCTTTAAAAGCAGGTGTAGATAAATTGGCCAATGCGGTCAAGATTACACTGGGCCCTAAAGGACGAAATGTGGTCATTGAGAAAAAATTCGGTGCACCAACAATCACAAAAGATGGTGTAACCGTTGCGAAAGAAATTGAGCTCGAAGATAAGCTCGAAAATGTAGGTGCTCAAATGGTTCGGGAAGTTGCTTCCAAAACATCCGATGTTGCGGGTGATGGGACTACAACTGCGACTGTATTAGCACAGTCAATTGTTACTGAAGGATTAAAAAATGTAACAGCTGGCGCGAACCCTATGTCAATTAAACGTGGTATTGATGCTGCGCGTGATGCGATTGTAGATGCTATCAAAAGTCAATCTAAAGATTTGCCGGATGCACAACAAATTGCTCAAGTTGCAACTATTTCTGCGAATGATGACAAAGAGATTGGTGATAAAATAGCGGAAGCGATGGAAAAAGTTGGAAAAGATGGTGTTATCACTGTTGAAGAATCCAAAACAGCCGAAACGTTCCTTGAATTTGTTGAAGGGATGCAATTTGACCGTGGTTATCTTTCACCTTACTTCGTGACAAATTCAGAATCTATGGATGCCGAAATGGAAGATCCATTTATTTTGATTCATGATAAAAAGATAAGCAATATGAAAGATCTACTTCCCTTATTAGAAAAAGTGGTTCAGACAGGTAAGCCTGTTGTTATTATTGCTGAGGATATTGACGGTGAAGCTTTAGCAACATTGGTCGTAAACAAACTTCGGGGTACTTTCAAAGTATTGGCTGTAAAAGCACCTGGGTTTGGAGATCGTCGTAAAGCTATGTTAGAAGATATAGCAGTATTAACCGGTGGAATAGTCATCTCTGAAGATGCAGGTTACAAACTGGAAAATGCTAATATGGATTATCTTGGTAGTGCAAAACGTGTTGTGTCTGATAAAGATAATTCAACCATCGTTGATGGGGGTGGATCTGCAGATGCAATTAAAGCTCGGATTAACGAAATCAAAGTTCAGATTGATAAAACATCATCTGACTATGATCGTGAAAAACTGCAAGAAAGACTGGCGAAATTGTCAGGCGGTGTTGCAGTGATAAATGTTGGTGCACCCACCGAAGTTGAAATGAAAGAGAAAAAAGCTCGTGTTGAAGATGCACTTCATGCAACACGTGCCGCCGTGGAAGAAGGTATAGTACCAGGTGGCGGGGTCGTTCTCCTTCGTGCAGTTCCTGCATTGGATGGACTTAAAGTTGATGAAGAGCAACAAGTTGGTGTTGATATAATGCGCCGCGCTTTGGAAGCTCCGATTCGTCAAATTTGTTCAAATGCAGGGGTAGAAGCATCCCTCATTGTTCAGGAAGTTCGTAAAGGCAAAAAAGACTACGGTTATGATGCAAGAAATGACAAATATGTAAACATGTTTGAAGCTGGAATTATTGATCCTGCAAAAGTTGCTCGCGTTGCTGTTGAAAATGCTACGTCTATTGCCGGAATGATTCTGACGACTGAAGTTGCAATTACTGACGCACCTGAAGATGACAAAATGCCTCCAATGCCAGACCCAGGAATGGGTGGTATGGGCGGTATGGGTGGAATGATGTAACTCCTTGTCAGATCTTATCTGATTCTTAAAAAGCCCCATATTTCTATGGGGCTTTTTTTATATAAAATGTAGGTGGAAGCGGACTGAATAGTGCCGTAATTTTTTTGCTTATGTCACCTAATAAAACTGACCGGAAACGTTTTTTCATTCTTGATGGGTTTGCACTTCTTTATCGCGCCCATTTTGCATTGATCAGAAACCCACTCATTACCAGTTACGGTCTCCACACCAGTGCGCTTTTTGGATTTGTTAATCAGGTCTTAAAACTGATTCGATCCGAGAATCCTGACTATATTGCCTGTGCCTTTGATTCCAAGGAAAAAACATTTCGCCACGATATGTATAAAGAATACAAAGCTCATCGTCCTCCAATGCCGGATGAACTAAAACAACAATTGCCTCATCTTTGGGAATTGCTTGAAGCTATGAATTTACCTGTGTTGAGAAAACCGGGTGTGGAAGCGGATGATATAATTGGAACCCTAGCAGTTCAGGCCGAAAAGGAAGGGCTAGATACCTACATTGTGAGTGGAGATAAAGATTTTATGCAACTCATGAATGAACACATTTTCATGTTAGCACCTGGAACACGGAAAGCACCCTATCCCATCATTTATGATCCTGCAAAAGTAGAAGAGAAATGGGGCGTCCCACCGGAAAAGATTATTGATCTTCTTGGTCTAATGGGGGATAGCTCTGATAATGTTCCTGGTGTAGCAGGTATTGGAGAAAAAACTGCCGTAAAGCTTATTAAAGCTTATGGATCTTTAGAAGGCGCATTAGAGAATGTGGATAAAGTCACCAATAAACGAGCACATAATGGACTTAAAGATGGTGTGGAAAAAGCACTCTTAAGTAAAGAGTTAGTGACAATTCTCACTGACGTTGAACTTTCGTGTAGTGTAAGAGACTTAGAAAAACGCGAAATGAATCTGGATGCCTGTTCAGAAAAATTTACAGAATTGGAATTCCATGCGCTGATTAAACAATTGGCCAAAAAACCAAATTATGAAGAAAAAATATTAAAAGATAAAGTTAAAAAGAATTATCAATCAGTTCTGACAATAAAATACTTAAATATTCTTGTTAAAAATTTGCAAAAATCAAAACGATTTTCCATTGATTTGGAGACCACTTCTGTCCAGCCCATGGAGGCAGAAATTGTTGGATTGAGTTTTTCAATCAAAGTTAATTCAGGTTGGTATGTCCCAATAAAATATTTAGAAAAAGTGAAAAATAATTTTGACAATGATGACCTATCATTTGTTTTGAAAAAAATTAAATCGATTTTAGAAGATGAATCAATAGGAAAGATTGGGCAAAATATCAAATATGATGCATTAATTCTAAAACGATTTGGCGTATCCTTAAAAGGGATTGAATTTGATACAATGATTGCGGCACATTTATTGAATCCTGCAGCGCGGTCCATAAAATTAGAAACGTTGAGTATAGAACATCTTAATTATGAAATGATACCTATTGAAGACTTAATCGGTAAAGGAAGAAATCAAATTACCATGGATCAGGTGTCGTTAGAAAAAGCATCATTTTACGCTGTTGAAGATGCAGATATTGCATTTCAACTTACCGAATTATTTGAAACCAGATTGAAGGATGCTAAACTCTTCGAGTTTTTTACCAAGGTAGAAATGCCATTGATTCCTGTTCTTATTGAAATGGAATATGAAGGGACATTCGTTGATACTGCATTTTTAAAGAATATGTCAATTGAAATTGGCAAAAAGTTAGATTCTCTTATTTATGATATTCATCGATTGGCAGGAACTGATTTCAATATTAATTCTACTCAACAATTAGGAACTATATTATTCGATATTTTAGAATTACCCCAAATTAAGAAACGAAGTACTGCAGAACCAATTTTACAGCAATTAAAAGAATACCATGAATTACCGAAGTACATCCTTGAATACCGAAAATTCAATAAATTAAAAAACACATATGTGGATGCTCTTCCCGAATTAGTGAATGAAGATACTGGCCGAATTCACTCAACGTTTAATCAAACTATTGCAGCAACAGGTCGACTATCCAGCACGAACCCGAATTTCCAAAATATTCCCATTCGACGAGAAGAGGGTCGTGAAATACGAAAAGCATTTAAAGCACAAACGAAGGGTTGGAAAATATTATCTGCCGATTATTCTCAAGTGGAACTACGTGTCATGGCGCATTTAAGCTCAGACAAAGGGCTAATTAAAGCATTCCAAAATGGAGAAGATATCCATTCACGAACTGCAAGCCATGTTTTTAATGTACCCTTAGAATCAGTCTTACCTGAAATGCGTCGTACGGCAAAGGTTGTTAACTTTGGGATCATGTATGGTGCAGGACCTTTTAGAATGAGTCAGGAATTGGGAATTCCCAGAAATGAAGCTGTAGCAATAATTAAATCCTACTTTGAACAATATTCGGGAATACGAAATTATATTGATGCCACATTAGAAAAAGCTCGACAGGATAAATTTGTTGAAACAATGTTGGGACGTCGTCGTCCTGTTTGGGATGCAGATTCAGATAATGGTCTCCGGCGACAAGCTGCAGAACGGATGGCTATCAATATGCCAATTCAAGGATCAGCTGCAGAAATGATTAAACTTGCCATGTGTTCTATTCAATCCGAGTTAGAAAACCAAAAAATGGAATCAAAAATGATATTACAGATTCATGATGAATTGTTATTTGAATTTCCCGTGTCGGAAAAAGATTCATTATTAAAATTAGTTATTGAAAAAATGGAAAATGCAATGGAACTATCTGTTCCATTGGTTGTGGATTACGGTATCGGTGACAATTGGTTTGAAGCACACTAATTGGATTAGGAATTTGGAATGAGGATTTGGATAAGGAAATTGGGTTAGGATGGAATATGGAAAATGTAAAAAGGGAAAAAACTCAGCAAAACTTCGTGGAAAATAAATAATGGAAGCAAGTATAACACTTAAGAAAGTGGGGAAATTGGTAAGGGATAAAACTATCCTTGCAGGGCTTACTTTTGGTGTAGAACGAGGAAGCCTAGTTGCAATTGTTGGGGTAAATGATGCTGGAAAATCGACTCTCCTTAAATTACTGTCAGGTTTCGAAAATCCAAATTATGGACAAGTATTTATTCACGGTCTTGATATGGAAAAGCGTCGTCGGGAAACTCGTAAACTTATAGGATATGTTCCTCTTGAAAATGATTTAGACCCTTGGTTGACCCTTGAACAAAACATACGATTTACTGCTAATTTATATAAGGTCAACACTGATGTCGCAACTGCTCGAATTCTTCGTTATGCAAAATCTCTGAACCTAACCTTGTATTTAAAAGAACTCGCGATTAATGTATCTCATGGTACTCAGAAAAAAACAATGTTAGTCAGGGAATTAGTTCATGATCCAGATGTGCTGATTCTAGATGAGCCAACAGGATATATGGATGCAGAATCAATTCGTGCCACATGGGATTTATTAAAAGAATACAAAGGGAATAAAACCGTTATTTATGTGAGTAACTCCATTACAGAAATTGAGCAGGCTCATGATAGGATTATGGTTTTTCACGAAGGTCGGATTCTCATGGATGGTCATTTGGATAAATTATTAGAAAGCACGTTGGATTATCATCAATTCCAAATTGAATTTGAAAACCTATCTGATGAATTATTTAAAAAACTGACGGGTGTAAGTACAATTGTATCTCCAAATAAAATGGATAATATTTTTCATTTTTATGGTAGAACGAGGAAAGTCTTTTTTGATGTGATTAATGCAGCAGCAGGTGAGTTAATGATTGATCTTAGTGTGAAAAAACTGGGGCTTCGTGATTTATTAGACTCTGAGTTTGCTGGTAGGGGACTGGATTGATAATTGCACTATTCAAAAGGCGGCTCTGGCTCTGGCAAAACAGATTGGTTCCCAGTTTAGTATTATTATTAGT
>JAPYRR010000011.1 GCA_029936885.1 Fidelibacterota bacterium
ATGAAATCAATAAATGAATCTTCAATTTTTATAGAAACAACCTGAGTCTCGTTTTAAATAAAGGAGTAAATCATGGATCTTATCCAAGTAATAAAAAAAGTTGAAATTGCCATCTTGGGCGAGAAGAAGAAAAAGGACCCATTGAAGAAATCTCAGAAATCTAATTCTTGAGATAATATTTTCTATTAATCCGGCCCAATTTTCCCTTCCTTAAAAAGGAGGGGAAGAATTATCTTGATCAAAAGGAATAAGGAGATATAGGGGCGGTTTAAAATAAATATTTTATTATTTTACAAATAAATTCCCATATTTTGTAGTGTTTCCTTTTGTAATTATTTGAATCAAATTCACCCCCGATATGCTAAGTAAGATTACTATTATCATTGCGGGATTCTCACTTTCCGCCTGTTCATTCTTTCAGAACCCTGAAATAAATGTCACGCTCAATGAATGGTCAGGGAAAAAGGTCTATTTTGTTGACCTGGATCCCAAACTCCGCACATCCTTCAATTTCAATAAGGTCTGGTCGAAATTAACGAGATCACGCTTTAGGTATTATTTCCGTTTTCTAAAGTATCCCCACACCATTATTGGGCTATATGAAACATGGGACCACGATTTTCTGGTTATAGAAAACCGAAAGGGGAAACGGTTTAAAATGATCTTTGATCCCGTTCTGGATAACCCACCCGAACTCCCCAGTTATTTGTTAACGGTGGATGTTTTAAACGATGCAAAAGCAATGATCGGAAAAACCATTTGGTTGAATGATACATGGGATGAAGCAGGTTTTACAACAACCTCGGAATATGGATTCCCCAGATTTGATCCTGTTGAAGTTGTGGATGTAATTCCATTCCAGAACCGTCATGAAGATTATCCAGTATGGTTAAAGGTTAAATCCCGGTTTGGAGATAGGGCGAAAGTAAGGTATAATGGGGAAGAAGGTCGTGTGGGGATTCAAGACCATTATTACACTTCAAATCCACTTCCGAAAAAGTGGGGAAAAACAATGATCAAAAAAGTCCTTCGGAATGAGGTGGAAATTGATATGACTGAGAGACAAATAAGGGTTTCTATTGGGAATCCAGATGAAGTAAACCATACATCAAGTCGCCACGGGATGAGTGATCAATGGGTCTATGGAACCGAATTAGAGAAAAAGATTTATTATCAATTCGAATATGGGAAATTGACATTTATTAATCGATAGTTTCTTGATTATTTTCAATCCACCCCATTTCCCCTCCTTGTGAAGGAGGGGAGTATATCCGGCTAATTATTTCAAAACGAAATCAGGGGTGGTTTAACAAAGAAATACGGTAATCTCAATTGCGACCCTTTTTGCCACTCTGTTTGACCGCCCGAAACGGAGTGTAGGCGGAAGCTTGATGAAGGGTGATCCGGAATGATATTATTTTTTTATTCACTCTTTTTATGCAATCCTGTAATAGTCAAAATTCAATGAAACCAATCGTTCCATCCATGAGTTATAGTCGATAATTTAGATATGGAAAAATTCCAAAAAACAAACATGCGATTTCTTAATCCTATAATTCTGATTCTGACATTAACTTTGCTCAAAGCAGACGGGTTCGACACCCTATCCTATTATAATAGGTTTGACTTAGCGGTTAATAATTACAAAGAAGGTCGGTTCCGACTTGCTGAAAACAAATTCTCTATTATTTTAAAAGAGAATCGTAATTATCGAGATCCTGCTGCTCAGCTCATGATGGGAAAATCTCAATATCGCCAAGGAAAGTGGAATGAAGCGATCCATACTGGGAAATCAATCATTTCAAATTATCATCTTTCACCCTATGATATACATGCCAGAATGCTTTTGGGAGATATAGCATTAACCCGTGGAAAACCAACCCAAGCATTTGAAGCATTTTTAAAAATTCGATCAAAAATAAAGGATCCTGAATTTCAATCTGAATTAGATAAACGTTTATTAAGTTGTGTTGGGATTGGTTTAAAAGAAGATCGGATAGAGGGAATATTATTTCGTGAAAATAATGATACCAATCGGAATATATTAAATTTGATTCGCGCTTATTTTGCATGGCAAAATGGAGATGGTTATGATCTAGCCATGGCCACTGAAGTCATTGATTCAACAAGGTTACCCATCCTTTTTCAAAAACCATATTCATCTTTAATAAAATATAAAAATGAGCATATTTTATCTCAAAACACACTAGCAGTATTATTACCTATTTCCGGTATAAATAAAGAAAAAGGCCAATCCTATCTTTTGGGTCTTTCAGAATATATTAAAAAGGCGACCCATAACAATTCAATCCGATTCCTGGTTTATGATACAGGTGGAATTAGCGTAAATACATTAAATATTGTTAAATCATTAATCTCAAATCGATCTATTATAGGTGTATTGGGTCCGTTGTTAAATGAAGAAGTATTGGCTGTTTCGGGGCTGGGTGGTGCACTCCCAATTCTTATTCCAAAATCAGGATCATCCGGGTTAGCAGCCATGTCCAGCAATCTTTTCTTTCTTTCTCCTTCACATAAAACAATCGCACATCGAATGGCTCAATTGATGGTGAATGAAATGGGATTAGAAAATATTGCAATTCTTTCTCCCAGAGATGCAAAATCCAAATTCATGACAGATCAATTCATTGATGAATTATTTCAATTAGGTGTTGACCCAGTTGCTCTTGAATGGTATCACCAAAAACCGGAAAATATTTCCAGGCAATTTAAATCGATCCGAAAAGTGGCATGGGACCTTTTACCCGAAAAAGATTTAAATGAAAATGCCATGAATATGGTAATTGATAGTCTGGATGCTCTATTTGATGTAGATGTATCTGATTTTTTTGTATTACCCGAAGAAGATGATAAAATGGTAAAACGGGATTCTGTAAAAATCATTCTTGAAACTATTCAAGCATTATATATTCCAATTCGTGAAAATGAATTGACATATGTGGGGACACAATTGCCAATTTATAATCTAAACACAATCCTTTTTGGAAATGAGAATTGGCTAAATATGGAAGAACTAAACCAGGATTTAATTGGCCCACATGTCCAAGGAATGCATATTGTGTCCGAAGTAAGTCAACCTAAATCACGATCTTCTGAAGATGTATTTTCAAATTATTTTGCATTGGCTGTGGATCATGCAGTGTTTATCGATTCAATTGTTGGCAATAGTGTAATGAAGAGGAGACTTTTTATTGAAAAATTGAGAAAGCATTCAAGGTTTAATGGAAAGCATACCTATATCCAATTTACAGGTGTCAATAAAAATGAAAATGGCGTGGCCCAAGTTTTGGAATATTCAGGAGAAATTTTGAAACATTTAGGTGTATTCGATGGCGATAGTCTGCATTTGGTACAATGACAATTAATCAGGATTGCTTAGATCTGTCCCACCATTTCTCAAACCCAAATATTATATCAATATTTTCGTATAAAAGTTTTTTAGCAAACGGGATTGAAGGGCGAAAAAATTTAGCACACCAAACCGGTTTTAATCCAAATTCTCTTTTAAATCCAAAACAAACCCATTCTACGAATGTTGTGTTATGGGAAAAACCTGGAAGCGTTATGGACACAGATGGCATTTTCACTTCCAATCCGAAATTAGTTTGCTCCATACAGGTGGCAGATTGTATGCCTGTTTATTTTGCCCATAAAAATAAACCTTTTTTCGGGTTGGTTCATGCAGGGTGGCGAGGATTGGTTCATGGGATATTATTACAATCAGCAAAATGCATCAAAGAAAATGAAAAAGCATTATCTGATTTTGATGTTTTGATTGGGCCGTCAATTCAAAACTGTTGTTTCGAGGTGAGTGATGATGTGATTGATCAATTCGATTCAAGATTTGTTGAGAAAAAAGAAGATGGAAAGTATAGGATTGATCTTCAGAAAATGGCACTGTCTCAATTAGTCAAATCTGGCTTTCAATCTGAGAAAATTATTATTTTAAATGAATGTACTTTTTGTAACGAAGACAAATATCATTCCTACCGACGAAACGGTAATAAGGCTGGACGTATGATTGGATTATTAGGGATGAAATAATCCCTTATACACCTATCAATTCTCTCATTTAAATTCCCACAACAATTTTTTGACTTATGACACTTATTGAAGCAACTATTCTTGGCATTATTCAAGGATTCACCGAATTTTTACCCATTAGCAGTTCAGGCCATTTGGTTTTGGGACAAGCGATTTTGGGGATCGATCAACCCGGAAATGAATTTGAGATTCTCGTTCATCTGGGAACTCTAGCCAGTGTATTGGTGGTCTTTTTTGATGATATTAAATCCTTACTTTTTTCGCTTACATCAAAAAAGACACAAACTTTTATATTATTTATTTTAATCGGAACTCTACCAGCCGTTTTTGTAGGTCTTGGATTCAAAGATTTGTTAAAATCTCTTTTTGAAAATGTAGCTGCTGTAGGCGGGGCTCTCATTTTTACAGGCGTGGTGCTTTATGGATCTTCATTTGCAAAACGCCAAAATAAGGATCATTCTTATTTCACAGCAATTTTAATTGGCTGTGCACAAGCCGTCGCAATAATTCCAGGGATTTCACGAAGCGGAATGACCATTAGTGCAGCTCTTTTTTTAGGTCTATCATCCAAAGAAGCAGCACGATTTTCATTTTTATTGGCAATCCCAGCCATTTCGGGTGCAGGCATCCTAACTGCATTAGATGTTGGTGATGGATTTCAACTTCCTATCACGGTGGCCGTTGCTGGAATTCTCAGTTCATTCGTTGTAGGTGTGGTAGCTCTTAAATGGCTCTTAGGTTGGTTAGAGAAAGGGAAATTCCATTATTTTGGGATTTATTGTTTTGTGGTGGGACTTATTACATTAGTGCTCTAAATATTTGTGGTTTATCTTTGTGAGAAATTTTCGAAATTGGACATTAAAAACATTAATTAAATGATGATACTTTTATGGACACGATTGGTTTAATATTTATTTTATATTTATGTTTCCTACTTGGGGTCGGTGTTTGGACTTTTAAGTTTAATAAAACCCAGGAAGATTATTTGCTCGCAGGTCGAAAATTGGGGCCGTGGGTCACAGCATTTTCCGAACGAGCTTCAGGTGAATCTGCTTGGCTATTATTAGCGCTTCCGGGTGCAGCTATCACGGTGGGGCTCATTGAATCTTGGGCTGTTGTTGGCATTATTTTGGGGATTATTGCATCTTGGTATTTGATTGCAGAAAGGCTGCGAGAAGAAACAGAAAAATACGATGCGCTTACAATTCCGCAATACCTTCACCGAAAATTCAATGATAGCTCCAATATCATTCGGCTATTTTCTGCAGTCATAATTGCATTTTTCTTTTTGTTTTATGTTTCTGCACAATTCCACGCCAGCGGCAAAGTTCTGAATTCACTTTTTGATTTGAATCCTATTACCGGAATTTCCATTGGCGCTGCTATTATAATCGTTTACACACTCATGGGCGGCTTTTACGCCGTTGCTTGGACGGACTTACTTCAAGGAATTCTCATGATTGGCACCTTGGTAATTCTTCCGATTGCAGGATATATCGAATTATCAGAATCTGGGATGACCATTGCCGATGGATTAGCACGTGCAGATTCGGTCTTCCATAAGAATAACGGCTCCTTTTTCGGCGGAAAGGACGGCTTTGCAGCCGTGTTAGCTGCTTTAGGTGGACTTAGTTGGGGGCTCGGATATTTAGGCCAGCCACACCTTGTTATTCGATATATGGCCATTCGAAGTCCAAGAGATGTTCCCGTTGCCCGAAATATTGCCATTGCTTGGGCAATACCGGGAATTACAGGTGCATTTTTAGTAGGACTCGTAGCATTGCTCTATTTTGGACCTGAATATTTTCTAACAATGGATCCTGAACAAGCCATGCCTTTATTGGCCAGTAAATTGCTTCATCCTATTTTGGCAGGGCTTTTTATTTCTGGCGCTGTTGCAGCCATGATGTCTACGGCAGATTCACAATTATTGGTTTCAACTTCAGCAGTAACGGAAGATTTTTACCATCAGTATTTAGGAAAAAAAGTCACGCAAGAATCTCTTGTAAAAATGAGCAGAATTATGATTGTGGTTTTAGGACTCATAGCCTACGCGATTGCTATTTTTTCTGAATTACAGGGAAAGAAAATATTTGGTGTGGTCAGTTATGCCTGGAGTGGACTTGGCTCCGCATTTGGTCCGGCACTCGTTATGACACTCTGGTGGAAAAAGACAACGCGAGAAGGTGTAATTGCCGGTTTAATGGTGGGATTTCTCACAACAATTATTTGGGCGAATGTACCCGAATTAAATGCTCTCGTTACAGAAAGGCTTTCAAGTTTTGTTTTTGCATTTATCGCTGTTTATGTGGTAAGCCTTCAAACGCAAAAATGATAATAAAAGATGCAATAAATGATCTGAAAACCGGATCAGTTTTTCCTATTTATTATTTAAAGGGTGGAGACCAATTTCTTCAATCCTTCTTTATCCAAAAAGTATCAGAAACTTTTTTTGGTGATTTACCGGAAGAAAAAACGCTTATGCTTCCGGATGATATGAAAGGGAAGGAAATCTTAGATCGACTAACCATGAGCGATCTGTTTGCCAGTAAAAAATTATTTATTTTAAGAGATCCACAACAAATCAAAGGAAAAGTTGGAGATGACCTTTTAGCGTATTGCCGAAAACCCATGTCAAACCATGTACTAGTTTTAATCAATGATGATTGGATGAAAAAGGCAGCATTTTTTACGCATCTTGAAAAAATTACAGATCCCATTAATACACAAACTCCTTTTTCTCCTGATATAAATAAATGGGCGAATTATTTTTTCAAAGAAAGGGGAAAAGGAGTTCATTCGAGTGTGGTCAATATTATGGTAGAAATGGCCGGTGATTCAGTGGCTCATTTAAATAATGAAATAGAAAAAGTTTGTTTATGGGCTGGAAACCGACCGACCATAGAAGCGAAAGATATTGAAATGTTTTCAGGATGGAAACGAGAACGGCAGCGTTGGGAATTTTTATTCGCTTTGGGTAATAAGGATTTCCCAAAGGCAATCTCTTTAGGTAAAACCATCATTACTTCGAATGATACCATGATAGCACTACTATATCCACTCACTACAATGTTCACAGAAATGTTATTTGTTAAAATGAAAAATGGAACTTTCACTGAACCACATGGTTATATGCCCATACCACCGTCAGTAAAAAAGCGGATTTCATACTTTTCACGTGGTTTTACAATAGCAGAACTGGAATCTGCATTAAATGAATTATCCAAAATTGATAAAAGACAAAAAACAACATTTAGTCATGATGAAACAGAACTCATCCAATTTATCGGCCATGTCATTGGATAAGCAAAATAAACCCTTTATTTACACAGACGAGCAATTAATTGCTCGATTTCAAAGTGGGGATGAACGTGCCTATGTAGAACTAGTAAATCGTTTTAGGGATCGGTTAATAAATTTTGTGTTCCAATTTCTTTGGGATAGGGAACAAGCAGAAGACGTGGTTCAGGATACCATGTTAAAATTATATGTTAAAAAACATTATTACAGAGAGATTGCCAAATTTTCTACTTGGATCTATACCATTGCACGGAATCTTGCAAATACAGAATTAAGGAAAAGAAAAAGAAGAAAAACCACCTTATTGAGCCATATGTCGCGAGACGAAAGGGAATATGAATTACCTGCTATTCAACCCGATACCGGTTCAGAAGTGCAAAGTGAATTTGCAGAAAAACTGATTCAATCGGCAATCCATTCATTGCCGGAACATTTTAAAACGGTTATCATTTTGAGAGATATTCAGGAACTTTCATATGATGATATTAGTAGTATTGTAGGCGTGCCGCTGGGAACTGTAAAATCAAGAATTAACAGAGCTCGGTTACAGTTGCAAGCCGAATTAAAAGACTTAAGATAAACAGGAGTAACCCTATTGATGAACCGCTACCAGTTTGAAGATTTAATCTCTGAATACATCGAAAACGAATTATCCCTTTCCAAACGGAAAGAATTTGAAGCCTATCTGGAAGAAAACCCGGATGAAATGAAATTAGTGGAATCTGTCCGTTCGAATATGTCACAAATGAAAGGTATCCCAAAAGTTAAGGCATCTTCAGATTTCAACGATCGTCTTTTCAATCGTATTCAAACCAATCGGGCACAATTGGATCGTCCGATTCCTTCTCAACGTACCTATTTTGGATTTTCTCCTATTCATGCATCTTTAATGACGGGACTTGTTATTGCAACTGTGTTCGTAAGTATGCAATTGTTTTCGCCGGAAGATGGCGGACTTCCATTGCAAACACAAAATTTTGCAAATGAATCGTTGCCAACATTATCAAATCCTTCTTTGCAAAAGGTGAATCATCCTCAACCGGATTTTGTGAAAGTTGATGAAGATTCAGTCATGGAAGATCAGAAATCAAAACCCAATCAGGACTTTTCTAAAAAAATGCATTTTGTGAATAAAAATGATTAAACTGTGACATTATGACCAAACCGGTTTTAATCCCCGTCTTTAAGAGTTAATTTTATCGACGGGGATTTTTATAATATGTCATCTATGATCAATTTCACATCTTTCACACGGGCTTTTACTTTGTTTTGTCTGGTTGTATTTTTTTATATTCTTGTACCAGAATCAACGGACACTCTGAAACAGGTTCTGAAGTTCAGTATCCTTATTGGCATTATTGGCATTTTAATATTTTATAATCAGTTGCTTAAACAGTCAGGATTGAATTCATTAGTTAGTGACGAAAAACCCAAACAATCAGATGAAGACTCTTTTGCCCAAAGTTCAGATATTGCGAATGCCCTCTATGATAATTTAAAATCACTCATTCTATCAACAGCTACATCCGTTAACTCGAATGTTGAGCCTGCTATCTACATAATTGATCCAAAAGCTCAAGTTTATTCGCTGCAAGGCTCAACTTCCGATAGCTTTGTGGATGGAGTTCCTGTTTCAAATAAAATTGTTCAATCAATTTTGAGTGGGAAAAATAAGATTCATCAAAAAGACTATCCTGAAGCATGGAATGAATTATTTAATGCATCATCATGGCGAGGGAGCGAATGTGTAATTGGAAGCCCAATTAATCTCCATGGTTCTCCTGCAGGATTTGTTCTTGCAAAAGTAAACCATTTTAGCGATTTAACCGAAAAAGATTCAATTGTCCTAAAATCATTGGGAAATTTTATTTCTCATGGATTGGTAAACCTTGAATCGCTAGAAAAATTCGTTTTGGGAGAAAATAGTAAATCTCAAATTTTAGAATTAATATCCGATTTAAATTATAAATCAGATGAAACTCAAATTCTGGGTCAATTTAAATATTTAATTCGTTCTTTTACTAATTATGATCGGTTAACCGTATCGTTAAACTGGGATGCTGGGAATAATGCCACAATAAAAATGGTCGATGGAATAAAAGATAAATTTGATGCTGAAACTGAATTTCCAACTCATGGAACATTACATGGTTTACCCATTTCCAATGGTGAGACAGTTCAAAATAGAAATTGGAAGGAAACATACCAGAACCTTGCTCGATTCAACTCATCTGAAGAAGATTCAAAGTTTCAATCTGTATTAGGGGTTCCTATCATGGTGGACGGAACAAGTATTGGATCTTTATTTTTAGAACGAATTTCAGAAAATAGTTATTCTAAATCAGATCAAAATAATATAGAATTAATTGGGCGTATTCTGGGAGCAGCTTTATCATGGATCTCCGAGTATGAGAAAATCTATAAAGATGCAACTCATGATGGCTTATCGGGGTTATTGAATCATCAAACGTTCAAAAATAGATTCAGTGAAGAAATTCAACGTGCAAAACGATTCCAACACAATATGGCTGTTTTGATTTTTGATTTGGATAAATTTAAACGAATCAATGATACTTACGGGCACGTATATGGAGATTATGTGATTAAAACAGTCTCGGGAATTATGTCAGAAAATGTTCGTACTATTGATGTAGTTGCTAGGTATGGTGGAGAAGAATTTGCAATTATTCTTGTGAATACGACTGCTGAAATGGGGTTGGTCGTGGCACAGAGAATTGTTGATAATATTGCAAATTATGAATTTTCAATGGATGGTGAAAAAGTTCGAATGGCGATTTCGGCTGGCATGTCAGAATACCCCACACATTCTGATAATATCAAAGATTTGATCGAATATGCAGATCAGTCAATGTACGAAACGAAACAAAATGGTGGAAATGGAGTTATCATATATCAGAAAAAGGAAACACCAAAAGATTAATCCAATGAAATCTAATATTTTAATCTTATTCCTACTTTCACTCATGACGTTTCTGTCAGCAAATACGAGCCAGGAAGAGGAATTAGCACTTCATCATTTTATGCAGGGAGAATTCCTGATGAATCAGGGGAATTATGCATTGGCTGTTCTTGAATTCCAAGATGCGATTAACTTGGATCCAAATGCTTCTACTATTCATGTTTCTATTGCTGATGCCTACCGACGAATCGGTAAAAACAGACATGCAGAAAACCATTTAAGAACTGCCCTTGAGCTCGATCCAGAAGATACAGAAGCTCGGGAAATGCTGGGCCAACTTTATATTTTAAAGAAAGATGCAGGTTCAGCAAAGTTAGAATTCATGAAACTTTTAGAGATAGATCCTGAAAATATTGATTATTATTTCATGCTGGCTGACCTTGCACGTTTACAAAAAAATTGGAATCAGGCCATTGATTATTATATAAAAGCATTTGAGATTAATTCAATGGCAATCACTGGCTTGGAACAAGCTCTTCAAATTGCTTTAACAACAAATAATTTTGATCGAGCAGAAGAAGTTTGTCTTTTATTACTGGAAGATGATCCTGAAAATGTCACTTATTTGGAATCCTTTCGAGATTTAACATTATTTAGTAAAAAATATGATATGGCACTTGATGCAGTTTCAAAAATGGAGAGTGTCTTAGGACCATCCACAGAGTTTTTTCTCCAGAAAAGTGCTCTTTTTGAAGAATTAGGTAATATGGATCAAGCTTTACAATCTTTGGTTGATGCATTGGAACACGATAGTCCAAATGTGGATATATTACATCGACTTGTGACTCTTTTGTTGGGCAAAGATAATTATGAACAAGCCATCCTTTATAATCAACGAATTCTTGTAAATTTCCCAAATGACCCTAGAGGATTTATTAATAGTGCAGTCATTGCAATGAGTTTAAAAAAACCGGAAGATGCAATATTAGCACTTAGTCCTCATGTAGATAAATTTTCTAAAGATTTCACCATTCAGTATTTGTTAGGAACAGCATTCTACCAAGTGAAGGATTATGGAAATTCAGAATTGCATTTATCTCAGGCATTGGCCATTTTCCCCGAGTCAAAAAATACCAAACACAATTTAGCTTTAATCTATGATTCTAATGGTGATTGGACTAAATCCGATAAATTATATATGGAACTCATAGCTGCAGATAGCTCAGATGCCCAGGCTTTTAACAATTATGCATATAGTCTTGTGGAAAGAGGAATTGATATTGAATTTGCCTTAGAGTTGGCAAAAAATGCCATTCGGCTTACTCCAAATTCTGCACCTTACTTGGATACGATTGGATGGATATATTATAAACTAAATCTGTTTGATGAAGCACTGAGTTATATTTTTGAATCATTAAGTATTGATGGTGAAAATGAAACAATACAGAACCATCTAGAAGAAGTAACAAAAGCAAAACAAGATCAGACTACCCCTATTATTCAACAGACTGAAAAACAGGACTGAATGATTATTCGTTTTTTGGTTATTCTTCTCCTAATTGCAGGATGTGCAAAACGGATGCCACAGGTTTCTCCCTTAACACCTCAGAAATCATATCCGGAATTGGTAGATGAATTTATTTCCTGTTCTGGCAAAGGGAAAATTGATTCTCGTGGTTTTTTTCATGGTGCGCTCTCATTCACGTTTATTTCACAAAATGATAGCTCTTTTTTTCAGTTTAAGGATCCATTGGGTAGAAAGGTGCTTCTCATGTGGATAACTCCAATTAATGTGACAGCATGGAATTTGATAGAGAATAAACAATATGTTTATAATCAGATTCTTGATTTTTTCCCTTTTTTACAAGTTGTGGAACCCTTGGATATCACTAAATTTTTGTGGGGAGTACAACCTGATTATAAAAAATTAAATGGTGTAGATTCCAAGGTGTCTAGCCATATTGCTCTTCAATTTGGTAATGAGGAATTAGGCTCTGTCCAGAATGCGCTTGTAACTGCATCTTTTAATGATAAAAAAATTAATCAATCTGTTAATATCCGTATTAAGGGCAGAACGCTTCAGCGCAATGAGATTAATCTTCAAAAAGTTTGGAAACTAATACACAGCTAATAAAATAAAATGAATGTTTCTGTCATCATCCCGGTTTTTAATGAGAGAGGTTCCTTATCTGAATTGGTTAAGGAGCTAAATCAATCTTTAAATTCAACTTCTGAGTGGGAAGTTATCTTTATTGATGATGGTTCATCTGATGGATCATCAGAATGGCTTGCAAACCAGTGTGAACAAAATCCCAATTATAAATTAATCCAATTTTTTCGTAATTATGGGAAATCTGCAGCTCTTTCTGAAGGATTTAAAGCTGCCAATGGTGATTATATTATTACCATGGATGGTGATTTGCAGGATGATCCCGCTGAAATTCAAACCTTAATTTCAAAACTTGAAGAGGGTTGGGATCTTGTATCAGGGTGGAAAAAAACTCGGCATGACCCTTTAAGTAAAAGAATACCATCAAAATTATTTAATTTTGTAACTCGGTTAATGACGGGAGTGAAGATCCATGATTTTAATTGTGGATTGAAAGGATATAAAAAGGCTGTCGTTAAATCGATTGAAGTTTATGGAGGACGCCACCGTTATATACCAGCTCTCGCAGGACAGCGAAAATTTAAAGTAACAGAAATTGTCGTTAACCATAGACCCCGACAGTTTGGTGAAACAAAATATGGTGGATCAAGAATATTTCACGGTTTCTTTGATTTGATTACCCTATTATTCTTGAACCGATATACCCAACAACCGCTTCATCTTTTTGGGTTTTTTGGGTTAGGGGCACTCAAACTTGGAATCATTGTGGAATGTATTGTTTTATATTATAAATATGGCCTCGGAGAACCTTTCGCTTTGCATATGGCTCTCCTGATGTTTGGGATTATGTTAATCGTAATCGGGATCCAATTTTTCTCTATTGGCCTTTTGGGAGAAATGATAGCACGATCTACCCAAAGTCAGGAAGATAGGGTTCGTAAAGTCATAACGAAAGATTAATAGCCTCAAAATGACCGGCGTATCACCGATCATCAGTATTGTTACACCCTCATTTAATCGGATTGATGAACTTCAATATTTGTATCAATCTCTTAAAGATCAATCCATTGATTTGACCCTCATTGAGTTCATTGTTTCAGATGATGGTTCCACCGACTCAACTGAAACAACTGTTAAACAATGGCAAAATGATTCACCATTCACAATAAAATTTATAACTCAAGAAAATCAAGGTCCTGGTGCTGCTCGCAATCATGGATTGAAAAATTGTCATGGTGAATTAATCTTATTTATTGATTCTGACTGTGAAGCTCATCCCGATTGGATCAAAACTATTTATAATGAATATTTAAAAGATTCTTTTGATGCGTGTGGTGGGCCAGATGGAGCAAAGGATGATTTTACTATATTACAAAAAGCAATTGATTTTGCTATGACATCTTTTTTTACAACGGGTGGCATGAGAGGCCATAGTGAAAAAATGATCGCTAAGTTTTTTCCACGCACCCATAATATGGGAATAAAAAGAACGGTATATGAAAAGGTGGGAGGATTTGGAGACTTACGTCATGGACAAGATATTGAATTCAGTAATCGAATTCGGAAATCGGGTGCACGAATCAAATTTATTCTGGATGCGATTGTTTATCATCGCCGCCGCACATCTTTAAAACAGTTTTTAAAACAAGTGTTCAATTGGGGTGTCGCACGAATCAATCTGGGGAAAATTGATTCATCTATGCTGGAACCCATTCACTTTTTACCTTCAGTCGCAACTCTAATAGGAATTTCTCTTCTCGGCTTGGTATTATTTTCAAAATTAGCATTGAATTATTTTCTCTTATTGATTTTTATCCCATTAAGTTCACTTTCAATTTTTGGTGCAGTAAAAAAAAGCGATATACGAATACTACCACTTTTATTTATCGTTATTCCAGCTCAGATTATTGGATATGCCACAGGATTTATTCTGAACTTTATTAATAGGTTTATATTTAAACGGGATAAATGGACCGGATTCACGAAAAAATATTATGACTAATAAACTGCCGTTAAATGATTCTGTATTTTTTGCTTGGACTCGAGTTTCAAGAAGGTCAGAACAATTGGCGAAATATTTTGAGTTGACTTATGTCCGATATAATCGGTGGGGTCAATCGGACATTTCTTTAACATGTTCATTAATATTTAATTTTGTAAAAACATTATTCTGGGTGGTATTTCATCGTCCAAAATTTATTTTCACTTTTCAAGCTCACCCATTTATATCTATTTCTGCAAAGTTGGGAACTTGGTTTACAGGAAAAGGTGTTGTAATACCGGATCTTCACACTGCAGCCTATACAAACCATTTTACAGGTATACAGGGTGCCTTGGGAAAATGGATCATGGGAAAAAGCCCATTAATATTGGTTCATAATGATGAATCTAAAACATTTCTCGGGAATGCTATTGATGAATTAAAAGACAAACTGTTTGTACTGGAAGACGCACTTCCAGAATTCCCTTCTTTCAATTCTGAACTTGATTCAAATGAATTAAAATGTGTTTTAATTTCCCGTTTTGCGCCAGACGAACCCATCCAAGAATTTCTGGATGCAGTTTCCAAAATCGATAATTGTCTGTTTTATATCACAGGAAATCATCAAAAAGCCACATTTGATATTTCAAAATATCCTGAAGATAGAATCTTTTTTACAGGTTTTTTATCGGAGAATGATTATTTAAAACTTCTTCAATCTTCGGATATGATCTTGATTTTAACCACGCGGGAGATGACACTCCTTTCGGGGGGATATGAGGCACTTTCGCTCGAAAAACCTATAGTGTTATCCGACACTGAAACCCTAAGAAATTATTTTAGAAATACAGCTATCTACACTCAAAATAATGCAAATGACATTCGTCAGGCTGTCATAAAGATGATGCCTGAAATCCATAATAGACGTAAAACGATTTTGGATTTAAAAAAGCAAAAAATAGATGAATGGCAAGAAAAAGCAAGCAACCTGATTCAATTGATTAACCAACTATAAATTTTATTATTTAAAACAGCTCAGATCAATTGGGTCAATTTTTGATTTGATAAGAGCTTGATCATCCAAAGAAAAAATCGATTCAAATTTATTAGATTCTTTTAATTCATTTGAGGCATCCGGTTTCCAAACCTCTTCTGGGAATTTTAATTCTTTGGTTTTGTGGGAAAATAATTTCATCTCATTTAAATAATCCAATTCCAAGAAATCACAAATCCGCTTCAGAGAGTCTTCTGTTTTGTAGATAAGGTCTTTATAAAAAATGAAATGGTGATTCTGTTTCCCAAGATGTTTTTTGTGGATTTGAATATCAAACTTCCAGCGGAGAATACACTTTTGGATTGATTGTTTTCCGTCGAATGCATTTGGATTATTTTTACTGGCATCGAATAAAGATGCCACAACATCCTTTCCATCTCGAATAATATGAATAAATTTTGTTTCCTGTCTTACATTCTCGATCAGAGATGCAAAATAAAGATGCATAGGCGTTTTTTCTACCCATATTTTCTCGATAGAATTATGAGAGAGTGAATCCAATAGATAGAGTAGACCTTTTATCCATTCTGTTGTGTTAAAAGTAGCTGACGGGATTTTGACATCTAATTCAATCTGATTAACCCGAATTAAAAATTTCCGAATAAATTCTTTTTCTTTTTCCCCATAAAATTTCAACCATCGTAAAAAAGAAAATTTTGGGATTGTTCCACGAAAGAAATGTGTTTCTGGGAATGAATATACCTCGGGATGAGAAGCAAGCATGGATTGCAAAAGAGTAGTTCCAGATCTTGCAGACCCTACAATAAAAACTGCTTTTTTAGATTCGGAATTCTTCATAATGTTTTATGGGCAGGATGGAATATCCTTTTTGAATCTTAATTATTTGATCGGAGGTAAGGGCCGTTTTCCATTTATCAATAAGATTTGATGTAATACGATTTGGTTTAAAACCAGTTCCAGGCTTATTCATATTTTTTATTTTAGTCTCAACAGATTGGGTCCACGGAAGCCCAATTGCTTCAAAAAGGGATTTATATTTCTTCTCCGGATTTATACATAATTCTTCATGTGTTATTTCATACCAATCGGAATTGGATTCTATTTGTTTCTCCCATAAATAGTAAAATATTCCAATCTGTAACCCCATGAAAGATAAAGGATCATTCAATGAATCTATTTGGGATTGGTATGGTTCTAATGTTTTCGATAATTCTTTACGTTTATAAATATTTCGATTTCTATCAAAAATTCTTAATTCTAAACAACTGGATATAATATTTGCCGGATGACGATAAATTAAAACCGTTTTAGGTTGAAAATGATGGGTTATAAACGGAAGGCATAATCCGGAATGAACAGATTTGATAACCAATTGATTTTTTCTTAACCAGAAATCCTTCGTCAGTGTGTAAAGAATTGAAGTTAGAAGATTTGGTCTACCTGGAAGGATTTTTTCCTTTTCTAAAGTTAAATCCTTCATTCGAACAAATAATTCATTCCCCTTTTTATCTCCCGTTGATATTTGATTCAATATATGATTGATATAGGATTGATTATTTGGGTAAGCCCCTTTTAATATTTGCTCGAAAAAATTGAAAAGTTGATCAGATTCAGTCGCTGAATCTCCAAAGGGGAAACGATATAGTGACTTTTTCCATTGTTTGGCTAAATAGCTATATTTTTCATTATCCGGCTCAGTCAAAAGTCTTATATCTTTCCCAGAACCTAAAACAGTAGCGACCCAGGTTGTACCACTTCGTGGAACACCTGAAATGAAAATTGGTTTATATGTGGACTCATTCACTTAAAATAGTCAAAATAAATTCTTGGGAAATTAAGTGTTTGAGAGAAATGAGTAATGCGTTTTATTTCTAAAAGCATCGAAAATATTTTGGTAAAATCCATCCCTTAATCAGGAAGAAATATTTTTAAGGTTGTTATGAATCAAATATTGAATAAAAAGAATCAGATCGCCTTGGGTATAATGATGGTTGTACCCATGATTATGTTGTATAAAATGATATTCTTAGGAGAAATTGTTGGTGCTAACGATCAATTGGAGCGTCACCCTATCAACCAATGGCGTGATACCTACCTGAATAGTAACGAAGATTTTCCACAATGGTATCCAAATCTTTTTTCCGGTATGCCGTCTTATGGCGGCTATATTTATACGCCAGGAGACCCTACACGACCGATTCAGGATTTAGTATTTTTCAATAAGGGTATCAAAATTTGGTTTTATTTGGTCTTCTCTTGTCTTGGAATGTTTATTTTTCTTCGGAAGATTGGCGTCAGTTTGTATAGCTCTATTTTAGGAGGCCTTTTAACCGGTTTAACGCCTTATTCATTTGGACTCATTAATGCTGGCCATTTAAATAAAATATTTGCCATGTCCTTTACTCCGTGGATGTTAGCTTCGGTTTTTTGCTTAATTAAAAAACCCACACTTAAATCTATTTTAATATTATCTATTTTAACTGCTTTCCAACTTTGGGCAAATCATCCCCAGATTGTCTATTATACTTGGATGGTCATTGGATTTTATTGGGTTTGGGAATTGGGATTTTCTGTGAAAGAAAGATCATTTTCACCCCAAGTCAGCGGAAAACAGATCGGTTGTATTTTAGGTGGACTCTTCCTTGCATTGTTGATGGTGTCTGACCCTTATATCGATATTTATAAATTCCAAGATCATTCAAATCGTGGGGCAAAATCTGTTTTGGATCAATCAGGCCAAACAGAATCCGGGACAGATTGGAATTATGCAACACAATGGTCATTCCATCCGAAAGAATCAATCTCATTTTTATATCCCTATCATTATGGATTACAGAATTATTCTACTCGTGATTTGAAATCAGCTGCTTATTGGGGATATATGCCCTTTACACAATCAACCCATTATCTAGGATTAATTGCTATTATTTTTGCAATATTAGGTGCTCTTTTAAGAAAACCTGACAAATTGGAAATGTTTTTTTGGGTAACAACGTTCTTAGCATTAATTACAGGATTTGGATCATTTTTCCCAATATTGTTTAAACCATTTTATTCTATTCTGCCTCTTTTCTCTAAATTCCGAATTCCGTCCATGATTTATGTTCTTTTAGCTATAACGCTTCCATTTCTAGCGGCGAAAGGTATTGATTCATATTTGGAGAAATCAGAAAAACATGAATCCTATAAAAAGGCACTTTATGTTGTTGGGGGTTTTGCAGGATTATCAATAATTCTCCTTCTTGTTGGCGAGACTATATTTGATTTTTCAAGTGTTAAAGATGGGAGGTTTAATCCTGCTGTCATATCCCAGCTTAAAACAGTTAGAATTGACCTTTTTCAAAAAGGTGTGCTTTTAGCTCTTGGAATAAGCCTAGGATCCTTAGGGTTACTGTGGGGATTAAATCAGAAAAAAATGAATCATAAAGTTTTCAGTTTGGCAATGATTGGCTTGATCGTTGTCGATTTGTGGATTGTGAATATGGAATTCCTAAACCTGCAGCCTTCTCGCAATATGGATCTTATGTTCCAAGCTAATCCTGTAATCAATTTTTTGAAAAATGATAAAGATCAATTCAGAATATTTCCGGCAGATGAATTATCATCTAATAAATTCAGTTATTGGAATCTTGAAAGTATTGGCGGATATCGTCCCATCAAACTTCGGAATTACCAGGATCTCATGGATGCAAAAGGATTCAGTAAACCCCACATTTTGAATATGTTGAATGTGAAGTATATCCTGACTGGTAAAAAGATCAAAAATTCTAATTTTTTGCCTGTTGAGACTGTAAAAGGTGTATTCCAAAATTTAAAGGTACTCCCAAAAGCATGGATCGTTGGAAATGTAAAATCAGTGGAAACGCAACGGGAATCATTAATGGAAACATTATTAAATGGATTTGATCCATCAAATTCAGCTATCATTTATAAATATGGAGGTGAACCAATCATTGGAGTCTCATCGGGCCAAGCTGATGTTAAATCAAGAGTAGAAAATCGAATAGAAATTAATTCTCAATCTGAAACTGGTGGCCTTCTGGTCCTTTCCGAAATATATTATAAACCCGGTTGGAAAGCATTCGTAAATGGAGAAGAAACACCTATCTATCAAACGAATCATGTTTTGAGATCGGTAAGGGTACCCAAAGGAGACTCTAAAATAATTTTTGAGTATGACGACGGTCCTTGGCATAAAACTCGAATTGTATCTAGGGTCTCTTTCCTAATTGTTCTTTTTGGATTAGGATTACTTTTTTGGCGAGATAAAGAGAAATCAAATAAAGTGTAATATGAATCTTTATAAACATACGGGAAATATTAAAGCAGGATTATTTATACTTGGTATCAGTTTAGTAATTGGGCTTTTGGCTTATACTCAATCATTGGTTAAAGAACTTCGAAATGATAACCGAGAGATTGTTCGAATGTATGCTGAAATTATTGCAGGAACAGTTCAGGATGATAATGACACAAACCTTAATTTCGTTTTTGATAATATTATACGGAAAGTCAAATTCCCTTTAATTCAAACGGATCCAGATCACAAGCCCCAGATGTGGAAAAATTTACCAGAATCTGTCGATACGGAAAAAAAACGGATACGTTTCATGCGAGCAATGGATCAATTAAATGAATCGATTCCTTTAGTTTATAAAGATAGTTCTGTGGGGGAGATAACCTTTGGGTATTTGCATTATGGTGATTCATCCATTGTTGAAAAATTGCAATGGTGGACTTATATCGAGATTGTTGCAATTGCATTATTCATTTTCTTGGGATTTACAGGTTTTTCTTTTATACGAAACAATGAAAAAAGACATATTTGGGTTGGGATGGCTCGAGAGACGGCCCATCAACTTGGAACTCCCGTATCCGCTTTAATGGGATGGGTGGAGTGGCTCAAGGAACATCCTGAAAAAACTGGTGAAATTATTCCTGAAATGGAAGCAGATCTTCAAAGATTAGAGCAAATCGGTCGACGGTTCAGTAAAATGGGCTCAAAAACAGATTTTGAAGCATTAGATTTGTCGGAACGGGTTCAGCGAGTCGTAGATTACCTTGCAAAAAGAATGCCATCTCTTGGAAAAAAAGTTGACTTGGTCAACGATATTCAACCTGGGATCACGATTACAGCCAATGGCTCCCTTTTAGCGTGGTCGATTGAAAACCTGATTAGAAATGGAATAGATGCAATTGATCGTGATGATGGAAAAGTTTCTGTCTCTCTTCGAAAAGAAAAAGATGAAATTCGTATTCGTATTCAGGATAATGGAAAAGGAATCCCTAAAAAAGATTGGCGGAACATTTTCCGGCCCGGGTTCAGCACGAAAAGAGCAGGATGGGGATTAGGTTTATCTCTATCAAGCAGGATTGTTGAAGATATCCATAATGGCCAATTGCAAGTTATCGAATCATCCCCTGAAACAGGGACGATTATTGAGATCAAGCTTTAATAAATAAAAATCGTCATATTTTGAATGGGTGCTTATTCAACATCCAAAATGAAATGGAGTATTGCGATGATATCCAATACATTGATCTCACCATCTAAAGTAACATCACCGCACCCAAAGAAAAATGGCTGTGGATCTCTCTCAAGAATAAAGTCCACTATTAATGGGAGATCAATCACATTCACTAATTCATCTCCATTCGCATCTCCCGGCAAATCACAGGATCCGAGGAAATTATCCTCGACGGTTGATGCGCCGCTTTGAAAAGTACCATTGTTTCCGTTTCCTGTTTGGTCTGTGGCTGTACCATCATCAACATTCCATAAAGCAACCAGTCCATTTTCATTTCCGGTCAGTGGGATATCCATAGTATATTGGATATCTTCCTGGGATCTTGGGAAGCCCCAAACCCTCACTTCATCGACCCAGCCATTAAACATTCCGCGTGTATAGCCATTGTATTTTAATCGACCGATTTCCGTGTACTCGATATTAGTATTATAATTTCCATCTTGGAGGTTTTCTAGCGTCCCAACCAGATTACCATCAATATAGAAATAAAGGGATTCCGGTTTTACCACGCCTGCATAATGATGCTATTCGTTATAATTTCTGCTAGGTGAATAAATTATTTGAGTGGAATTATCCGACCCACGAATTGTAAACCCGGTAGTTTGATTTGTATAAGCGTCCGTTTCGGACTTTAAACCTGTCATGGTATGGCCATCACCAGTGGTTTCCGTCCTTTGGATAAAAATGGGATTATTGTTTTGAGAACCGCCCCCAGCTGAATTCATATTTGCCCAAGCTTCGATCGTAAAAGTTGCGGTATTCACAACAGGCACCGCAATGCTTACAAAATCATTTTCTCCATCCAAAACCAATACTTGGTTTTGAGCAAATACTAATGATAAAATATATAAAAAAGATGAATTAACTATTTTTCTCATAAGTAGCTCCGTATGAAAATGTAAGACGTAATTATTTATGAATCTAGGAATTGAACCCGTTGGGTTATTCTCATAGAAAGGGTAACTTTCGTCTCAATTAAATAAGGAAAAACAGTGGACTTTTTATACGCAGCATCACAACCAGGTCAGGGCGGAGGCGGGCTTACCGCATTTTTACCATTTCTCCTAATCATATTCATAATTTATTTTTTAATGATTCGCCCTCAAACAAAACGGCAAAAGGAAAAAGAATCCATGAGAGAATCCCTTAAAAAAGGGGATAAGATCATTACTATGGGTGGAATTTATGGTACCGTTGCTGGATTTAAGGAAAAAGGTCGCCAGGCAGTGATCAAGGTGGACATTAATACAAATATTACAATGAATAAAACTGCCATAGCAGGTTTAGCAGGAAAAGTGAAAGATTCGGATTTAGAACAGGCCTAATGGCTGTATTTGATATTGTTCATTATGGTGACCCAATTCTTCGTAAAAAATGTGGATCATTTACGGATTTTTCCAGGATCGAAAAATTAAAGGTCGATTTATTCGATTCTATGTATGAAGCAGAGGGTATCGGACTTGCAGCAAATCAAATTGGATTAGATTTAAATCTATTCATTGTTGATATATCTAATTTGGAAGATGGAGATGAACCTCATGTTTTTATCAATAGTGAAATTGTGAAAAAGCATGGTGAAAAAGGGATCTATCAGGAAGGTTGTTTGTCATTACCCGGAATCTCCTTAGATATATTACGTCCGGAAAAAGTGGTTTTAAAATATCAGTCGGAAGATGAAGAATGGCACGAAGAAGAGTTTGATGGATTGCTCGGAAGAGCGATTCAACATGAGATGGATCACTTAAAGGGAGTATTTATTGTAGATCGAGTGAGTGAAGTTGAAAGAATTCAGTATAATACTGAATTAAAAGAATTAGAAAAAAATTCTAAAAAAAGGCTCAAGTCCCAATCTAACAAAATGGGGTTTGTTCTTTAATATCTTATTAATATTCTATTCGGGAGTGTTCTGATGCGCGTCATATTTATGGGGAATCCCGAATTTGCAATACCAACCCTAAAAGCCCTATTGACCAGTCACCATCATGTTGTGGGTGTTGTGTCTAATCCGCCCAAACCCATGGGAAGAGGGCGTAATTTAAAATCAACTGCCGTTGGTCAATTTGCAAAAGAAAATAATCTGAATCTTTTGGAACCTGCCATTCTAAAATCTGATGGATTTAATCACCAATTATCCGATTTGAATCCAGATGTTTTCGTGGTTGTGGCTTACCGAATCCTCCCAAAATCATTAATTGAACTTCCACGGTTTGGTGCAATAAATCTTCATGCATCCTTGTTACCCAAATATCGTGGTGCAGGCCCGATTCAATGGTCACTCATGAATGGAGATAAAAAAACAGGTGTGACCATATTCCAGATCAAACCAAAGGTGGATACAGGTGATATTTTAATGCAAAAGGAAATGGAGATTCAAACGGATGATAATATGTTATCTCTTGGGATGAGATTATGTTATACGGGTGCTGAATTAATTAGTAAATCGTTAGATGGATTAGAACTCAATACTTTACAATTATTACCCCAAAATCATCTATTGGCAACACCTGCTCCAAAGATCACAAAAGAAATGACAATTATTGATTGGTCTTGGTCGGCAGAAAAAATACATAATTGGATTCGTGGACTTTCCCCACGACCCGGAATGTCCACAACGTTGAAAAAAGAAAGTTTCCGCATTTATAAAACTAAAGTTTTAGATATAGGTAAAAACATTCCAGGGGAAATTATTCGATTGGAAGAAAGTGAAATAATTGTTTCAACAGGAAAGGGTTCACTCTCGCTAATGGAAGTCCAATTAGAAGGGAAACGAAAAATGTCTGTTGCTGACTTTCTTCGAGGTTCAACCATCCAATCTGGAGATAGGTTGGGCATATGAAACAGGATGCCCGTTTTTTATCGGTGAAGGTTCTGAACCGATTTACGAAAATGAATGAGCAATTAAGTTTGGTGCGAAATCAGATATTTTCAAGTTTCAAACCTGAACCCATGGTGAAATCAAGAACCATGGTTTTGACAAATGAAATTATAAGACTAAGAGATCGATTAGATCTAATGATTGAACATGTTTCAGGACGAAAAATAAAACGATTGGACCCGTCTCTGCTTTCCATATTACGAATTGGATTTTATGAAATTATTTATGATGACGCGATTCCAGATTATGCATCAGTGGATTCTGCAGTGAACTTAACAAAAGATATTTTAAATCGAAAAGCGTCTGGCTTAACCAATGCAGTATTAAGGAATTTGTTACGGTATAAAGAAAAGGGTGATAATTGGGATATTTCATTAAGAAAAAATCAAAAGTGGAATTCAATTCCTGGTTGGCTTCAAAAACGATGGAAGGACCAGTTTGGAGAGAGCGGGGCAACAGCATTAATGCAACGAATAAACCAAGTCCCAAAATCTTTCATTCGTGTGAATCTTTCTAGGGTCAGTTTGAATGAAGTCTATGAAGGCCTTTCTGCCTCTGAAATAGAGGTTGAAAATTATTCCGATAATTATTTAAATATTAAATTCGGAATTGGAAAAATATTCTCCCACGAACTTTTTCAATCCGGTCTGATTTCGGTCCAAGATCCTGCGGCAGGAGGCATTGTTGAATTCTTAGACCCGACCCAAGGAGAAACTGTTCTAGATGTTTGCGCTGCTCCGGGGACAAAATCTCTTTTTATCGCGGAAAGAGTGGGTGCAACAGGACGGGTCTTCTCATCAGATTCTGACCCCAAAAGAGTAAAACTTGGAAAAAATGATATTGAACGCCATCGTCAAACCCAAATTGAATGGTCAATAAAGGATGCTACCAAAGATGAATATCCCATGGCAGATAAGATCTTAATAGATGTTCCTTGTACGGGGACAGGTGTTATCGGGCGAAAACCAGACATCCGCTGGAGACGGAAGCTAGAAGATATTAAGGATATGGCGAACTTTCAGTTTCAAATCCTAAATCATATGTCTCAATTTTTAAATCCTGAGGGTATCTTGGTCTACGGAACATGTTCATTAGAGCCGGAAGAGAATTGGAAGGTGGTGGAACAGTTCCTTAAGTTAAAGTCTGATTTTCAGTTGGTCACAGGTTCATCTCGGCTACCTAATGAATGGATAAATAAATATGGGTACCTCCAAACTTTGCCTCACGTACATGGCGTAGATGGTATGTTTGCTGCAAAACTCAAAAGAAAATGATTAAAAAATTCACCAGTTATATCGTCGTATTTGGGGTAATGACCCTGGGGATTATCCTTTTATTTGAAATGGTATTCATGCCAATTTATGTTCGAAAAGGTGATGGACGTTATATGGTGAATGTGAAGGGAAAAACGCTTCAACATGCAGAAAAGGTGTTAGACTCAGAGGGATATAAAAGTCTCGTGTCAGATACCTTATTTTCAGCAGCTTATGAATTTGGAACTATTGTAGATCAATATCCTGCGCCCAACACTCGCGTAAAGGAAGGTCGAACGGTTAGACTGAAAATTGCGCATCCCGAAAAAATGGTTTCAATACCTGATTTGATTGGACGATCTTTAAGAAGTGCAAAACTCATATTGAATCAGGAGGGATTAGAGATTGATACAGTTTATAAAGAGTATAACTCTGATGTACCTTCCGGAAATGTAACGTGGCAATATCCAAAAGGTGGCGATCTCCTGAATAAAGGGATGGGTCTTCATTTAACTATTAGTTTGGGTGTCCCGCCCAATTTCCACCAAGTACCTAATTTATTTGGGTTAAGTAAAAAGAAAGCTGTCGTTGATTTAGAAAAAGCCGGATTTCGCCTTGGGAAAATATTTTACCGACAAAACGAAGATTTGATTCCTTATACCGTTTTAGACCAATCCATTCCTGCAGAAACAGTTCTGGAAGAACCAACCACTATCGATTTGACCGTGAGTGTTTTAGATATGCAGGATATATTTAATCAAATGATTAATCAGTGAATTCTATTCCTCCCAACGAGTATTTTCGGAAATTCCTTCACCTATTTTCATCTATTATACCTTTGGGTTATTTTTGGTTTTTTCCAAAGAGAGGATCCATGGTATTGATTCTAGGTGGATTAAGTTTTTTAGCTGTTTTGATTGAATACAGTCGTAGAAATTGGAGTGCGATAGAAACCTTATTTGAAAAGTATTTCAATTTCATGATGCGACAAAATGAATTTGAAGGTACGATCACAGGCGCAACATGGCTTTTCTTTGGATCCACTTTAACGATCCTTTTATTTCCTATCCATATAGCTGTTCCTGCTTTATTATTTTTAACAGTGGGAGATACCTTTGCAGCTATTGTCGGAAAATCTATCCCTATCGGTAAGATTGGAGAAAAATCATTATCGGGAACATTTGCAGGAATAGTGACATCAAGTGGAGTGGCCCTAATGATTAACCAAATAATACCTTCAGAGATTATCATTTTTGGCGCAGTGGTCGCCATGGTTGTGGAAATATTACCCATTCCAATGAATGATAATTTGACAATTCCTCTCGCGGGAGGGCTTACTATGCACTATGGGATGATGACACTTTGACAGTTCTAACGCCATCTGTTCTGTGGTTATTGGGTGCCATATCTATACCACTCATAATCCATTTATTAAGCAAACTCCGAATTAAAAAAGTTGAATTCAGTACCGTTCGGTTTATCAAACAATTGGAAACGAGTTCAATCCGAAAAGTGAAAATTCAAGAGATCTTATTATTATTGATCAGGATGCTGGCAATAGCATCGTTAGTCCTGATGATGGCGCAGCCCGTTACTCAAGGTTTTATGCCTGGTTGGTTAGCAGCAGAACAAGATGCAAGGCTCGTCATTGTGATTGATAATTCTGCAAGTATGACTGCTATGCAGGGAGATCGCTCTTTTCTAGACCAATCCAAACAGGAAGCTCTAAACCTTTTCCCTCTATTTAAAAAAGAGACTCAAATCACCTTGGTCCAAACATGTCCTCCAATAATTTTATTTGATGGAGAACCCAACGATCCTCTTTTACGAAATTCTATTCAATCGATCCAATCCACAGTTTCCTCAGATGATCTTTGGTATCAATTAAATACAATTCTTAGACTAGATTCTCATATTGAACCCATTAAAGAATGTGTGATTTTCAGTGATTTTATGCATCCACCTGATTCTTTATTTTTGTCGGGGTTATCAAAAATTGATGATTGGAATTTCTATTTTATTCAACCCACTACTGTTTATGATAATTTATCCATCCAATCCGTTGCATCGTTGAACCGAATTAAAACGGTGAGTCAATTAGTAAAGTTGAACACTCGTATCAAGAATTCGGGCGAACTTCAAAAATCTAATATTCCATTGGAATTATTATTCAATGACCATCGTGTTGGTCAAGTGGTTTCCGATATTGAAGTGGGGAAAGAGAAAGAGTTTTTATTTCAAGCTTATCCCACCAATATGGGTATAATGCAAGGAAGAGTCACGCTTCCGAAAGATGACTACGAATTAGATAATACTTGGTATGTGTCTATGCCGATTATGGAACGAATTCGATGTGGTATCATTGGTGCAAATAATGAAGAGGGTACTTTGATTGAAATGGTGCTTCGTTCTATTGATCCCCAAAACAAGTTTTTGTCGGTTGAATCAAGGATTCAGCCTGAATTGAATCGGTTGTTTCTTGATGATATTGATGTAGCAATTATTCATAATCCTTCAAATATTTCAGAAGAAGGCGTAAGTGATCTTGGAAAATTTCTCAAATCCGGTGGCGGTGTTATTTGGTTCCAGGGTGTGTCAGATAAAAACAATTTTCACTCGGATTTATATGAGAATCTTGGCTTTCCCATATCGAGTAAATTAGTGACTGCAGGGCAGGGATTTTTTACCACAACTATAGCCAATGAAAGTTCTGATCTATTAAATGATCTTCAAGTTCGGAATTTGGATCGTGAACTACCTGAAGTATTTAAATATGTCAAAACAATCGTTCAAGCTAACCATAAGATTCATTGGAATCTGAATAATGGTGACCCGTTCCTAATAGAAATTTCAAAGGGAAGTGGTACCCTATTTTATTTTTCCACATTATTAGACCTTCGATGGAATGATTTGGCAATTCGTGGTATGGTCATTCCATTAATGTATAGATTGTTAGTGCTTACAGGAACAGATGAGATTAATACTTCATCCATCATTATAGATGAATCCAAATGGATCTCGATCGAAGAAAAGTCTCTTAGGAATAAATGGGAGGTGGTTTCGCCGTCGGGAAAAACAGAAATGATTGTTCCTGACTATGATAGGGAAGGTATTGAAGTTGTTAAAACCGGTGAATTGGGTATATATCATGTTTTATCTAATGGCGAATTATTTACATCATTCCCTACCCGTCTCCATGATAATGAATATATTGGTTCCCGTATTAACCAACGTAAAATTGAAACGATTATTCCTCATACTCAAACACGATGGTTAACACTTCAAGATGATTTTATTCAGGCATTTTCCGAAACTCGGCAAGGAAAATCACTTTGGAAAATATTTTTAGCTATAGCGGTTGGATTCCTTATTGTAGAAACCATTATGGGACGGCCTGAGCCCATGAATATGAAATCAGAAGATCTGTAATGGATAGAAATCCAATCGTCCATGAAAAGGCAATTTTAGTTGGCGTGATTCAGTCGGGGATGTCTGAAGAATTGATTCATGAACATTTAGATGAGTTAGAGTTACTGGCAGAAACGGCCGGTGCTGAGGTTGTTGGGAGAATAACACAACGTGTTTCAAAGATTAATGCTGCCACCTTTATTGGAAAAGGGAAAGCAGATGAACTCTTAAGCCAAGCAGAAGAATTAGGAGTTAAACTCATTTTATTCGATGATGAATTGAGCCCCGGTCAAATAAAGAATTACCATAAAATGTCTGAAAAGGTCAAAGTACTGGACCGAAGTGGCCTAATTCTGGATATCTTTAAAAAACATGCAAAAACAAAGGAAGCCCGCACCCAAGTTGATTTGGCCTATATGGAATATTTGCTTCCGAGACTAACTCGTCAATGGACACACCTGGAACGGCAAATGGGTGGCATTGGTACACGGGCAGGAATGGGAGAAACTCAGATTGAAATTGATCGTCGTTTAATTCGTAAGCGGATTTCTAAATTAAAAAAAGAATTATCACGAATCGAAAAAGAAAGGGATATTCAAAGCTATCGTCGTAGGACAGAATTTCGAGTATCGCTTGTGGGTTACACCAATGCAGGAAAATCCACTCTATTTAAAGCGTTGACAGGCACAGATGTTTATATACAGAATCAGTTATTTGCAACTCTGGACACCACAGTCCGACAATGGGAGATAGATGAATCTCACCCAATATTATTAAGTGATACTGTGGGATTCATTCGAAAACTTCCACACAATCTTGTGGCTTCATTTAAAAGCACATTAAAGGAAGTATTGGAAGCGGATCTAATTTTAGTGCTGTTGGATATTTCTTCAACTCAGATTGAAGATCACATTCAAACAATTAATGAAGTATTAAAAGAAATGGGGGCTAACGAAATTCCTGCAATTACAGTCTTGAATAAAGTAGATCTCATTTCTGATGCAAATATGATTGAGCAACGGCAAAGACTTTTTCCGGAGTCTGTAACAATTTCGGCACAACAGCATTTGCGATTATCTGAACTTCGTTCTCGGATTCTTAGAAAAATGGAAGAAAACTTTCAAACAGTTGATCTTGAATTCTCATATGATCAGGGAAAAACAATTGCCCAGGCACAGGAAGGCGTTGAAGTACTCAACCGAGAATATGAAGAAACGAGTGTGAAATTAAAAATTCGGGGTAGCCGATCGCGGATTAGCCAGATTCTGGCCTCAGTGGATTAAAGAAAACGGGCAGATTGTTTTTTTGGGACCATTCTTTGTTTAGTGAACGGAGGGAGCCTCTCAAGGACAGCAAACTTCCTTTACCCCACACATGCGGAGAAGGCCTGTTTTTTGACATCGAAGTACAGCACCCAATATTGAGTATCGATCCAAAAAATGCAGAACCCACCCGTTAAACTTTCAAAAATCTGGTAAAATTATATATCTTTTTTCGGAATAATAAAACTGATTTAATTACTTATTATTGCTCCGCGATCCTATTATTCCGAAAAAAAACAGTCACCCAAGAAAATCCTTTGTCGCTTTGTGTCTCTGAATGACAATTTTACTGTTTGGATGATTACCTTATATTTTAATTTCTTAAAATGTCATACGGTAATTATTGTTTTCTAATGATTTGGAATATTCAATTGTCCTTCAGAGTTGGCCACAATGACTGCAACAGATGCATCGCCAGTTACATTAATAACAGTTCGCATCATATCTAGGATTCGATCAACCCCTAAAATCAATGCAATTCCTGCAGTCGGTACACCCACAGCTTCTAAAATGATTACCAGCATAATAATTCCAGCTCCAGGGACGGCTGCTGTACCAATGGAAGCAAGAACTGCAGTTAAAATAATGGTGAGCTGAGCGCCTATTCCAAGATCCATCCCTAAAGTTTGGGCAATAAAGACTGCTGCTACTGCTTGATACAAGGCTGTCCCATCCATATTGATTGTGGCACCTAAAGGAAGCACAAAAGATGAGACTTCCTCTGATACACCTAATTCTTCTTCGCAACATTCCATTGTAACAGGTAAAGTGGCCCCGCTTGAACTGGTAGAAAATGCCAAGAGTTGGGCTGGCGCAATTCCTATGAAAAATGTTTTTAAAGGCATCTTTGTCAAAAGTTTCAAAAGTCCAGTATAGGTTATTATTGCGTGGACAATGAGCCCCAAAATAACAGCAATCATGTAGTAGCCCAAGGCTCCGAGTAACTCTAGAACTTGCGCCAAGTTATCACCGGCCACTTTATTGATGGTTTGAGCAATGAGAGCAAAAACACCAACGGGTGCCATTAGCATAATAAAATCAACCAATTTTATGACCACTTCATTCAGACCTTCGAAGAAATCCAAAACAGGTTTCCCTTTATCTTTTGGAATTTGGATCAATCCAATTCCAACAAAAATGGCCACAAATACCACTTGAAGCATATTTCGATTACTGGATGCAGAAGAGAAAAAATTACTTGGGACTATATCAACAATGGGTTGAAGAGGTCCACGTCCTTTTACTTTTTGTGCAGATCCGGTACGGGAAGAAGCATCTTCCTCATAAGTTTGTTGGAGTTTCTCTTTCATTTGATCAGGAACTTTGTCTCCCGGTTTCAGCATATTGACAGAGATCAATCCAATCGTAACAGCCACTGCAGTAGTGCCTACATAAATACCGATTGTTTTTCCACCAATCCGACTCAATTTTTTAAGATCAGATAAAGATGCTACGCCTGTGATGAGGGATGATAAAACCAATGGGACAGCAATTAATTTTAATAAATTCATGAAGATAGTTCCAAACGGTGCAACCCAGTTTGTCGTAAATACTCCCCAGCCATTGCTTGCTGCTACAATCCCATAGATTAAACCTAGAGCAAGGCCAATAATGATTTGCCAATGAAGTGCTAATTTTTTCATTTTTTATCTTTTCCTTTTTTAATGTCTGTATACGTTTCATAATACGCGTTACCTGCATCCTGAATGGTTGAAATTACTTTATTCTTCTTTTCATTTCTACCCGATTTGAGTAGTCCATGGAAAACAGTGTCAAAGAGATCTTGAATATGGGCCAGAGTGGATCCGAATTGTTTAGAAAATGATTTATTCATTTAGATATTTTATTGCCCGATCAAGATTGGTAGTGGGTTGCTTGCAAGCGAAATTTTCACAAACATAAAATGTTGGTTTCCCATTCACCATAACATGGTCTTTTGTCCAAGGCGCAATTTGGGACAACGCGTCCGGATTCGATGTATCCTTAAATAGAACAATTTTATTGGGTGAATAATTTTCATGAAGAGCTTGGATCATTTCATGGGTTTTGGGATCATTTGAATTTCCAACCAAAACGACTTCTTTCGGATCTTTGAGATCAAACATGAAAGCAGTGAGCATATGTGCGAATCCTGTGGGCGATTGTTTTGCCTGATCTGTGAATGCTTTTAATGTTTTTTGACCGAGATTCGTCCATTTTGTGTCTCCAGTTATTTTTCCAAGACGAAATAAATTCATGGCTGCCACAGAATTACCCGAGGGAATTGCGCCATCATAACTATCCTTGGCACGGATCATGAGCTTTTCTGCATCCTTGCTGCCAATAAAAAAACCACCATTCTCATCAACAAAATCATCAACCATAATGGTAGAGAGTTCCAGTGCCGATTTCAAATAAGATGGATCGAAAGTAGCTTCATATAAATTGAGTAGACCAAAGACCATAAAGGAATAATCATCTAAATGGGGCTGTAAACCCGATTTACCCAAACGAGATCGTTTCATGAGTTTTCCATTCTTATCTCTTAAGGAATTCAATACAAACCGAGCTGCATTTTTTGCAGCATCAATATAGATCTCATCACCTAGTACTTGACCCCCTAATGAAAGTGCAGCTATCATGAGTCCATTCCAATCTGTAAGAATTTTATCATCCTTTAAGGGGTGGATCCGTTTTTCTCTAACAGCAAATAATTTTTGTCGGGATTTTTCAATAAATGCGTTGAAATCATTCAGGTTCATATCACTCTTTTTTGCCAGTATTTCCCTATCCTTGGGAAAGTAGGGAATATTATTACCGGTCGTATGTCCACTGGCTTCTTCCTGGAAATTCCCCACAAGTGTGAATCCAAATACCTTCGCAAGTTTTTGACCCTCATCTTCGCCCAGTATCTCTACCAATTCTTTCTCAGTCCAAATATAAAAAATGCCTTCTTCGCCTTCGCTATCTGCATCTTCGGCTGAATAAAATCCACCGTCCTTATCTGTCATATCCCGGAGAACATATGTAAAAATTTCCCGGGCCATGGTAGCATATTTTTCATTTTTTGTGAATTGGAATGCTTCAAGACAAGCCATGGAGATCATTGCTTGGTCGTAAAGCATTTTTTCGAAATGGGGAAGAAACCACCGTTTATCAGTTGAGTAACGATGAAACCCCAATCCGATATGATCGAATACGCCGCCGAGTCGCATATAATGAAGGGTTGTTTCTACCATCCCTGCACCAATAGTATCCCCGAAAAGTTTGCTGTAACGTAATAGAAAGATCATATTATGTGGAGACGGAAATTTTGGTGCTTTCCCAAAACCACCATAATCCGGGTCGAAGCGACTGGCATATTGACTGAAGGCAGCTTTCACCATGGACTCATCCCAATCATCTCCCTGAGAACTCGTGTTCACTTGAATGAGATAATTCTGGATTTTATCAATGGATTTTCGAATTTCGTTTTGTTTGAGTTTCCACGCATTGGCGAGACTGGGAATCAATTGAAGCATGCCGGGTCGTTTTCCACGCCCCTGCTTTGGGAAATAGGTCCCGGCAAAGAAAGGTTCCTTATCGGGTGTCATTACAATGGTAAGGGGCCATCCGCCTCGGCCCGTCATGGCCTGGCATACGGACATATAAAGATGATCCACTTCCGGCATTTCTTCCCGATCCACTTTGATGCTGACAAAATATTCATTCATTTGAGCGGCCACAGTAGAATCTTCAAAAGACTCATGTTCCATGACGTGACACCAATGACAGGTGGAATATCCTATGGAAAGGAAAATTGGTTTATTCTCTTTTT
>JAPYRR010000012.1:0-31956 GCA_029936885.1 Fidelibacterota bacterium
TATTTTGAGATTGTATAAATGATACGATTACTAGAAATGATAAAGCTTTAAAGAACGCGACAGGTCTTTGATATAATATTTTATTCATTTTTTACCCTCATATGTAGGAATTGTGCCGGGTAAATTTAATCCCTAAAACATCTTTTATGAAATAGGGGAGCATCATTTTAAGATGATTAGATCAAAATGGGGTTTTGTTAATAAAATGAACTCAATTAAATCGAGGTAATTGACCATTTGAATTATCCTCTGCACTCTCTAAAATTTGAGGATGAAGTATCTCTTAAATCGTACCCGTTGGCTTCTTGCTATCGCTTTAGTTTCTGTCTTGTGGGGAAAATCTACCAAAATCAAGGTATTCCATATATTTAATAGTTTTGGCGTAGAAACTCAGGAAATAAAAAATTCCATTGTATTGACATTTGATAATGATGGATTTTTAGTAGATAGTACGATCTATACTCATACGCTCCCTCTCAGCGAAAAATATGTTTACGTTTTGGGGCCACATGAAGGTCTTAAGCTTCAGCGAACTTATGAAAAAGAGATTCTGTTATCTTATCAATTCAAAAATGATTTTGCAGGGAACAGAGTTAAAACATCTCTTTACGGGATGAGTGATACGCTTTACTGGACAGAATTTCAAAAATTCGATCATGTGGGTCGAATCATCAAACGCATTCGGTATAATCCCAAAATTGCTCTTAATCCGGAAATGAAGCCCATTCGAGATGACCCGGGCGAAATGATTTGGGGAGAAAGTTATGATTACGATTCTACGGGAACCCTACTAGAACAAAAGGAACTGTATGAAGGCTATATCCTGGAGGTAACAAGCTATGCGTTGGATTCATTGCGAGTTCCTCATAAGATTGGGGAATATTTTGACCCTTCCGTTTTAGTTAGGGTCACTTATTTTTATAACCAAAGTGGACAACTGGCTCATGAAGTTTCGGTCGAACGAATGGGAAAATCTGTAGGGTCCAAGACCTATGAATATGATGACCAGGGAAGAACATCCAAAATTAATCTATTTAATTCTGATGGTGTGATCACCGAAACGATTAACACTATTTATGACGATGCATCAAATAAAATTAATCAATATCATGCAGATTCGACCTTTAAAATTCTATCCGAAAAAGAGACACAATTTAATCAACAAGGTCGTCCAGTGATGGTTGCATTCTTGGATGGCGAAGAACGATTGATCGAAAAGAAAGTTTATTCTTATACTAAAAATGGAAGAATTGATCAAATTATTCAATACGATACTATTAAAAGGGGCGCGAAAGATCGTGAAATTCCTTTTAGGGTTATGATCTATGAATATGAGTAAATTAGGGATTATTCTTTCAATGACAATAAATCCTGGAGGTATTTTATGAGGGTCATTGATCCAAAAAGTGTGGTCATTGGTGTCTTGGGGACATTGCTGATTTTTTCAACTTTAGGGTTTCGTACAAACACGGATGAACTCGGACATTTGGTTGTTCGCAGTTTAACCATTGAAGATGATCGTGGAACGATTATGGGATATCTGGGAAACGGATATTTACAAACCTATAACCAATTTGGTGAACCGACCTTGTTTATTGGGACAGGTAAAGATGGTGGGGGTTATATGCGTGCCTATAATGGTAGCGGTGATGAATCTGCTTATGTGGGAACGGGGCGAATGGGTGGTGGTTACATTCGAACCTATAATAATTCTGGAAAAGAAACATCCTATTTGGGGACGGGATCCGATAATGCCGGTCAACTCCGGATTTATACGCAAGATGGGGAAACATCATCTTATCTTGGAGAAGGTTACTATCAGGCCTATAACGAATATGGAGAACGAACGCTATTTTTGGGGACAGGATCCAACGGGGGTGGTTATTTACGTACTTATAATTTTGATGGACAGGAAACAGTGTATTTAGGCACGGGGGCCGATAGTTCGGGCCAAATGAGAGTGTATGATGCCGCTGGAGAAACGGGCTCCTTTTTAGGGAGTGGTTATCTACGGACCTATAACCAATTTGGGAAGATGACAACTTTCTTAGGAAATGGTCGTGATGGGGGTGGATATCTTCGAACCAATAATAAATTTGAAACTGAAACTGCTTTTCTAGGCACGAACAATTCTAATGAAGGCCTCATAAATTTGAACGATAAATTCGGTCAAAGCTTCTGGATTCGCCTGAATAAAGGAAATTGATATTTTAATCCTTTTTTTGACTTTAGTGCATTGTTGCCTTAATTTTAATCTCAAATGGTATCCGAGAGGGGGATGAATCAACTCTTCATCCAACCAGCCTCCCATGATTCATAGAATGAAAACGAGGAATTGACCATGCGGAAAACGTGGGTTATTTTTATCATTCTGTCGTCGATGGCTTTTGCCCAAAACGATGGATTCGTGAAATCAAATTATTTAAGTGGCGCACTTCACACTGAAGGCAACTACACCCATGGTGTTCGGGACGGACTCTGGACTTTTTGGTATGAAGGAGAGGTCTTTCAGGATTTTGGTGAAGACGACGAACCCGACACTCAGGATGAAGGAGAAGGGAATGGTGTGTGGGATTCCACCGAGACTGTCACCTTAGATATAGATGGTGATACCTATTACGATCCACCCCAAAAACAACAGGAAGGTTCTTATTCATCCGGTAACCGCGAAGGCGTTTGGACTATTTGGTATCAAAATAATAATCGTAAAGAAGAAGCCAATTATACAGCAGGTAAACTGAGTGGCGATTTAATCCGCTGGCATGAAAATGGAAATAAATCCGAAGAAGGATCTTACACTTCCGGTCGGCAAGATGGATTATGGACATGGTACTATGATTCTGGAATTAAAAAAGAAGAAACACATTTCCACGATGGTCAGCAAGATGGATTATGGCTACAATGGTTTCAGGATGGTGGCCGAAAATCCGAAAGAAAATTTACCAACGGTGAACGAGATAGTGTTTGGACATCTTGGTTTCCCAACGGAAATAAAAAATTCCAAGCCACCTATGATTCTGGAAAATTAAATGGGCGGTGGACATCTTGGTATGACAATGGCATTATTAAAGAAAAATCCGGCCATTATGCTGATAATAGATTGGATAAAAAATGGACCTATTGGGATGATGACGGGCGCAAAACAAAAGAAGCCGGATTCAATAAAGGCCAAAAACACGGTGTATTTATTCAGTGGAATTCTGATAATTATAAAGTTGTTGAGGGGTCATATAATCAAGGTGAACTCGATGGTACTTGGACGTTTTGGTATAACGACGGAACTCTAGAACGGCAAGAGAACTATATGAATGGCGCAATGGATGGGCAATGGATTTGGTGGTTCCCTGATGGTGTAAAAGATCGGGAAGGCCCTTATAAATCTAATGTAAAACATGGCATTTGGACATTATGGAACAATGCAGATGATAAAAATCTGGAAGAGACCTATGCCAATGGTACTATCGATGGAAAAGTGACTGTTTGGTACGATAATGGAAATAAAGACAGAGAAGGTGTCATTCGCGAGAATGAATTTGAAGGAGTATGGACTTATTACCACACAGATGGAAACAAAGATTTTATTTTTGATTATGGTAATGGGCTTGAACGTGTTCGAATCGCTGAACTTGAAGAGCGGGATGGTACTTTTTATAAGATAGGAAAACATAAGTCATACACTGGAATGGTTATTGAGACTGGCGGGATCAAAGAATATCTGATGTTGGGCCGATTCACATCTGGGAAGCGGGACGGACAATGGGTTCAATGGTATCGTAATGGTCAAAAAGAGGTTGATGGAATTTATTACAGAGGGAAAAAACATGGCGAATGGTCTCTTTGGTACGAAAGCGGTTCATTAAAAGAACAGGGCAATTTTGACATGGGTCGGGTAAATGGCACCTATAAATACTGGTATAAGAACCATCATTTAAAAATGGAGCAATCTTATTATAGAGGGAAACCTCATGGTCGATGGACCTGGTGGTATGAGAATGATGATAATCTTATTTTTACCGATGGAAACTGGAGCTATAATGGTGGTACCTATCAAGCAGAAAATGATGAAGAACTTTGGAACTGGTGGTGGTATCTAAACGATAATAAGGAAATGGAAGGCCATTACGTTGATGGGGAACAAAGCGGTGTGTGGACTTGGTGGTACGATTCCGGTGTTAAAAAATCTGAGGGGAATTATACCCAAACTGATGTACAAGATGGCGCATGGTTGTATTATAACACTGATGGATCTCTTGCTGAGGAAATCACCTTTGCAGATGGGCAACGAAATGGACGATCAACATTGTGGTTAACGCCGGAAGAAAAGCAAGAAGAAAAATTTTATAAGAATGGCACATTGGATGGCCCAAGCACCTATTGGGAAAATGGCTATCGTAGCACGATGACTGCCTATAATTCGGATACGCCGGAAGGCCCTTGGCTTATTTGGCACCCTAACAGCGACCAGATAAAAGAACAGGGTTATCATCAAAATGGAGACCGAGAGGGTTTAACCACATATTTTTATGAAGATGGCGTGATGCAGCGGGAAGGTTATTTTAAAGTAGGTTTACCAGAAGGCCTTTGGACGTATTGGAATACAAAAGGTGAAAAAGATTTTGATTTTGATTTCGGGAGTGGCTTAGAACATATTGTTTTGGAAGATCTCCCAGAGCGGAGTGGTATATTTTATAAACTTGGAGAAGATGATCCATTCACAGGTATTATCACTCAAGAAAATCAGGAAGCGGGATATTTATTTTTGGGGAAAACACTGGACGGTAAAAAAGACGGTCAATGGGTCAAATGGTTTCCCAGTGGAAAAGATGTACCAGAAATTATTATTAAAGATGTGCCAGATCCGGAACCAGATGTTCCATGGAGTGGCAACAAACAAGAACGAGGCTCATTTAAAAATGGTGAACGCCATGGTGATTGGACTGAATGGTATGACAATGAACGTATGAAATCTCACGGTGTTTATGATGAGGGAATTATGAATGGCTTTTGGACATTCTTTCATAAAAATGGCATCAAAGAAAAAGAAGGGAATCTGGTAAATGGCAATGCAGATGGTCTATGGTTTTTTTGGGATAATGATGGACAAATAGTTCAAGAAGGAACATTTACCGATGGTACAAAAGAGGGTAAATGGATTGCATGGTTCAATGATAATCGACTCACAGAAGGATATTATGCCGGGGGTAAAAAAGATGCAACCTGGACCAGTTGGTGGGACCATGATCGGACCCGGAAAGAAATGCAGGGCACCTATCTAAATGGAAAAATGATCGATAAATGGTACTTCTATGATAAGAATGGAAATCTGAAAGAGATCAGATATTTTACACCATCCTTCTAATACACTCCCCTTTTTAATCGTCATTTAAAAGGACAAGCATTCATGAAAAACGTGTATCTTTTTGGAAACGGCGAAGCCGATGGTACGGCCGATATGAAGAATCTACTGGGTGGAAAAGGCGCCAACTTGGCGGAAATGAACCTCCTGGGCATTCCGGTCCCTCCCGGGTTTACCATTACAACTGACGTTTGTAAACAGTATTATGATCATAATCTCAATTTCCCCGATGAATTAAATGATCAAGTGATGGAAGCTCTCATCGCAACTGAGAATATTATGGATTCAAAATTTGGAGATGAAAATAATCCATTATTGATGTCCGTCCGATCAGGCGCGAGACAATCCATGCCAGGCATGATGGACACAGTTTTGAATGTTGGCTTGGCATCATCTACCATTCCGGGACTCATTAAAAAAACCAATAATCCCCGCTTTGTTTATGATGCTTACCGTCGACTCATTATGATGTATGCAGATGTTGTTATGGAAAAAGCAACCGGGATTGAGCCTGCTGACGGAGAAGGTATCCGGCAAAAACTTGAATCTATTTTAGATACATATAAAGAAGAAAAGGGATTAACAGCAGATACGGACCTATCAGCCGATGATTGGATCATTGTTTCTGATTCGTTCAAATCTAAGATTCAATCCACATTTGGTGAAGATTTTCCTGATGACCCGAAAGCACAACTTTGGGGTGGAATTAAAGCTGTATTCAAAAGCTGGAATGGAAGTAGAGCTATCAGTTATCGCCGGATTGAAAATATTCCGGATGAGTGGGGAACGGCTGTGAATGTTCAGGCCATGGTCTTTGGAAATATGGGTGAAAATTCTGCTACGGGTGTTGCCTTTACCCGAAATCCTGCCACAGGTGAAAATATATTTTTTGGCGAATGGCTTACTAATGCACAGGGCGAAGATGTGGTGGCTGGACTCCGAACACCTAATCCAATAAACGAAGATACGAAAACATCTGAAACACAGGATCTCCCTTCATTGGAATCTTCCATGCCAGGAATTTATGAGGAACTATTCGCCATTCGGAACAACCTTGAATCCCATTATAGGGATATGCAGGACATTGAATTCACCATCCAAGATGGCAGATTGTGGATGCTCCAAACCCGAACAGGAAAACGGACTGGCGCCGCTGCCATTAAAATGGCAGTGGATATGGCCAATGAGGGGTTGATTGATAAACAGACAGCCATCATGCGGGTTAAGCCAGAACAATTGGATGAGCTGCTTCATCCAATGCTGGATACAGCTTCAGAGAAAAATGCACCCTTTTTAGCGAAAGGATTACCGGCAGGACCCGGAGGCGCAACAGGACGAATCGTTTTTACTGCCGATGATGCAGAGGCTTGGCATAAGCGAGGCGAAAAAGTAATCCTGATCCGGGAAGAAACATCACCGGAAGACGTCCATGGCATGCATGCGGCAGAAGCTATTTTAACCGCCAAAGGCGGCATGACATCCCACGCAGCGCTGGTGGCACGAGGCTGGGGTAAATGCTGTATCGTGGGCTGTAGTGCAATCCATATTAATGTTCAAGACAGAGAAGTTTCTATCGATAATTCAGTTTTAAAAGAGGGCGACTGGGTCACCATGAACGGAACCCTTGGGAGCCTTTATGAAGGAAAAGTTAATCTGATTCCTGCTGACCCGGACACACATGAAGAATACAAAGTATTGATGGAATGGTCGGATGAATTCCGGTCATTAAAAATACGAACCAATGCGGAAAGTCCAGCGGATGCGGAGCAGGCAATCCGGTTTGGGGCCGAAGGAATTGGACTGTGCCGGACCGAACATATGTTCTTTGATGAAACGCGAATTCTTGCCATGCGGAAAATGATTCTGGCCGATAATGAAACGGATCGCCGGGCGGCTGTTATGGGTTTGCTCCCGTTCCAGAAAGAAGATTTTAAAGGCATTTTAACAGCCATGGAAGGTAAGCCCGTTACCATCCGCTTATTGGATCCGCCTTTGCATGAATTTATTACGTTGAATGATGACCAAATCCAAGAATTGGCTGAGCATCTGGGACTGGAAATATCCACCATTGAAAAACGGATCGCCGGACTCCATGAATTGAATCCCATGTTGGGTCATCGGGGCTGCCGATTGGGAATCGCCTATCCGGAGATCACCGAAATGCAGGCTCGAGCTATTTTTGAAGCCACGGCGGAATTGACACAAGATGGCATTTCAGTATTGCCTGAAATCATGATCCCGTTGGTGGGAACTGTGACAGAGTACACAAATCAGGAAGCCATTGTTCGGAGCGTGGCCAAAGAGGTTTTGGCAGAAACAGGTGTGGAAATTGACTTTCTCGTTGGGACCATGATTGAGCTACCTCGGGCTTGTCTCACGGCAGACGAAATTGCGGAACATGCTGAATTTTTCAGCTTTGGAACCAACGATCTGACCCAAACCACGTTTGGATTTAGTCGAGATGATATTGGTTCTTTCCTGCCAGATTATTTAGAAAAAAATATTCTTCCGGGAGATCCGTTTCAAAGTTTGGACGTGAGCGGTGTGGGTAAACTAGTATCCATGGCTGTAAAGTTGGGCCGAGGCGTGAATAGCAGTTTAAAGATCGGTATTTGCGGAGAACATGGGGGCGATCCTGCTTCCATCAAGTTTTGTAAAGAGACAGGATTAGACTATGTAAGCTGTTCTCCCTATCGCGTACCTATTGCCCGCTTGGCTGCGGCACAGGCCAGTTTGCGTTAATTAGTGTTAGCGTTGTCATTCTGAAAAAACTTAGTGAATGCCCGCCTGCTCCCGTCCAACGGAAGGGCCGGCGAGGAAGAATCTCAAACATCATATCTCCACCCATCAGTTGATTGAGATACTTCACTGCGCTCAGTATGACAAAGCGTAGAAGGTGTTGTCATACCTGCCAACGAGCCGGTATCCAGTTAGGAGATGGCTCATGTTTGTTTTACTGGATTCCGGGTCTGCGCCCGGAATGACAGATGTGTTTGTAAATAATTAAAAATACTTGTCATTGCGAGAAGACTCCACCAGGTGGCGACGTGGCAATCTAGTTTGGTGTTGCGCATTCTTAAAAACAAGATTGCCGCGCTCCATTTCATTACGCTCGCAATGACAGGTTTTATTATAGATGTTTATCCTAGCATGTCACTGCCTACCTATCGGCATCTACGTCTAATATCCTTGTATGGGACAAAAGTAAACCTTTGGTGTTAGCTAAAAAAATGAGATAGATTTCTTTTTAAGTGTAAATTCCGAACTCATTAATATCGGGTTTATTACACAATTTAACTTACTTGTCCAGCATGTATCATATATGCCGGCAAAAATGCGGACACATTTCATGAAAACAATTATTCAAACCAGCAAGAGAAACGTCCTTTCGTTAGGGTTGCTCTTCTTATTCATTACATCTTTTACGTATAGTCAACATTCCGGATCTGGGCGACAAATGCCTGCTATCGGCGTTGTGAATGGCTCAGTGATGGATTCCACTTCGGGCCAACCTCTTGAATACGCTTCAATATCTTTGGTAAATATGCGCTCTGATGAAGTGGTGACTGGAGCATTATCAGATAAAACAGGCAGGTTCAATATCCGTGAAGTACCCTTGGGAAGATATCGGGCAGTGGTAGAATTCATCGGCTATGCAACAAAAGAGATATCACCCATTAATATTTTCCCCGGTGAAGGTGGTGGTATTGAACAGAACCTGGGGAATATTCAGCTTAGGATTTCATCGGTCAACCTAGCACAGGTCGAGGTTCTTGGAGAAAGCCAGTTCATTCAAACCATTGATAAACAAATTTTTACAGTAGGTAAGAATCTGGCCGCTTCCGGCGGCTCTGGCGAAGATGTTTTGAATCAGGTACCCACTGTAGCCGTAGACATCGATGGTAATATTACACTCCGTGGCGATGCCAATGTAACGGTCCTGATCGACGGTAAAAAAGTGGGCTTTGATCGCCGTTCCATGGTTGACAATCTGCAGGCATCCATGATCGAGAAAGTGGAAGTGATTACGAATCCATCGGCCAAATATGATCCTGATGGTGTGGGCGGCATTATTAATCTTATTCTAAAGCGGGGCGCCTTTGAAGGGTTTAATGGAACCACTTCCTTATCTGCCGGGCAATACAATAAAAATAATATTAGTGGAAATATAAATTATCGTACGGACACCTGGAACGTTTTCAGCAGCACCAGTTACCGAACAGGCGAGCGCTACTCAGATGGCCTAAGAGAATTTGATAGATACTGGCCAGTTATTCAGAACCCTGATAGTGTTACCCATCTCTATCAAAACACGGAAAGAACAAGAAATTCTAATAATATTTCATTCCGCTTTGGCGGCGACCTTTACCCTACCCCTACCACCACGATCAGTTATACATCTACCTTTAGTAAAAGAGACCAAACGGGTGAAGAAAGGGTAGAAGAAAGGGAAGAAACAAGTAAGCCTTTTAATAGCATATTGGCTGTACAAGAGACAGGCCGGGAATATGATTGGGATCATTCCATAAGCTATGAAAATAAGTTTGATTCTAAAGATAAAAAACTGAATGCGACCCTTAGCTATTCTATTGGGAATGAAAAAGAAACAGAAGAGAATTTAGGAGGGGAAGCGAAGGATCATCATATTCATCGTAATATTATTGCATCTTTAGATTATGAAAACAAATTGGGCAAAAACATTGATTTGGAAGCCGGATTTAAAACAACGCTTAAATCATTAAATGATGATTTGTTTTTTCGTGAGGGGAATTATGATTATTTATACAATGAAGATATTTATGCATTATATACTACATTGGGTTACAAGATCAATGACCGCCTTGGTTTAAAAGGAGGCGTTAGATTCGAACAAGTTGAAACCGTTGCAAGGATAAATGGCGATACGACAAGTGCCACGGGAATTACTCATTATATCATAAATCAAGCAGTTGAGAATGGTGACTTTGATAATCCTTACACCCATGTCTATCCAAGCGTGTTTTTGAATTTTAATCTCACTGAGAGAGAACAAATACAATTTGGATATTCTAAACGCGTGAATCGGCCTCGTACACGATCTTTAAATCCATTCCCAAATGAGATGCTGGATGTCACACATATTCGGACCGGGAACCCTTTCGTTAGACCCGAATACAGTGATGTTATGGAACTTAATTTTTCCAGTAATTCCAGAAAATTTAATTTTAATACAGGCGTATCCTATAAACATACAAAAGATGCCATCGCCTGGTGGGATCGAGATATAATCCAATATAATGGGCAGGATTATCAAGTATTATCTGCGGGGAACGCTGAGAGCGCAAAAAGTCTTGGTGGGAGTGTCATTGTGGGGTATCGACCCGTGCCACTCATTAGTTTCATGCTTACAACCTGGTGGTGGCGATCCGAAACCGAGGGGGGCCAGTATGAAAATGATATGACCGGTACATCCTACGGCATGCATAATCGCGGACAATTAACATTGAATATTCCAACAGTGGCGCGCTTGGAATTAACGGTGGGTGGTCGTGGAACAATGAAAATTACCTCCGGAACAATTCCTGCGAATTATGGAGCAGACTTAGGTCTCGAAAAGTCATTTATGAATAATCGTTTGTCCATAACCTTAAAAGTGAATGATCTTTTTAATAATCGAAAATTTATTATTGATACAAGCAACGATTACGAATATTATACCCAAAATATGTACGCTGAGCGGAAACGTGGACGACGCACCACATCTATCAACTTAAGATATAATTTTGGGAAGCAGCAAAAAAATAAATGGGATCGTAAAAGCTATGGCCGTGGCGGCGGTGGTGGAATGGATATGGATTACTAGTTTCCATTCTGAGAGACTTCACTCCGCTCAGTATGATAAAGGTTTTATCATTCAAACCAATCTTTTTGCTAAATCATAAAATATACATGTCATTTCGAGAAACGAGGTGACGACGCATTCTCGTTTTTATTAGCAAGTTCTTTATACCGAAAACAATCTATCGTATGATCATTCACCATACCCATAGATTGCATGTAAGCATAGCAAATTGTGGTGCCAATAAATTTGAAACCACGCCTCTTAAGATTTTGACTCATGGCATCGGATTCAGCTGTATTCGATTGGAGATCCTTCATTTTCTTATATGAATTATGTATGGTTTTTCCCTGTGTGAATTGCCAAATGTATGTATCAAAACTCCCAAATTCCTTCTGAATATCTAAAAATAGGTTTGCATTCAAAACTGCCGAATTTATTTTGAGACGGTTACGAATAATTTTTGGATTTTGGAGCAGTTCTTCAATTTTGGATTCAGAATACATGGCGATTTTTTCCACATCAAATTGGTCAAAAGCTTCCCGGTAACCTTCTCTTTTTTTTAAAATGGTTTCCCAGCTCAATCCCGCCTGGGCACCTTCCAGAATGAGAAACTCAAAAAGGGACTTGTCATCGTGTGTGGGAACGCCCCATTCTTCATCGTGGTATTGTTGATATAAGGGACTGGTGTCAGCCCATTCGCAGCGCGTCATGTGTGAAATTATCCTCGTTTTTGTTGGGTCGTTTCAGACCTGTTATAATGTTGAATGGGTCCCATCGCAGAAGGGTTTAGTCCCCGATTGTTTACACCCACACCAGGCCACATTCTTTTCTTCCTCTATCTTCACAATAACTGGGTGGAGATCTGTTACTGCATGGCTACCGTCGCAAAATGGTTGGTTTTCTGATCTGCCGCATGCACACCAAGCATAGGTTTTACCTGCTTCAGCTTTTTGAACATAGGGCATTTTTTGTGCGATTTTAGATTCTGACATATTGTGTCCTTTTATTGGGTTTATTTTCAAAATTGAATTAATAGATATTTCATCATTCTGTCGTTCCTATAACGCCTGCAACTTAGCCAAAATATCAGATCATGTTGGGACAATTGTAGCGATTCGCTACCGGTTCAAATTGCGAACCATATTCAACATGATTTCGTAAAATACTTTTTTGGAAAAAGCTGATGGGGTCATTTATCTAAAACTCCATTTTGGTAATCTGTAAACGCTTGCAATATTTCTCCTCGAGTATTCATAACAAAAGGACCACCGCGGGCTACCGGTTCATTCAAAGGTTCACCAGCAACAAAATAAATTCCGGTGGGTTTTTCAGTTGTTTCGAAATGAGTATTCCCATCTTTTTCAAATACAGCTAACTGGCCTTTGGATATAGTTTTTCCGGATCGAACTTCTCCTTCATACACAAAACCAAAGGCGTTCCAGCCATTTTCAACCGGAATAACCAATTCACTATTTTCATTCATTTGAATGTCCAATATCAAAACAGGTGTATGAGATTCTCCGGGACCCATGGTATCATTGTAATTCCCCGAAATGACTTTCACCGTTCCAGACATCTCTTTGACTATGGGGATTTGCCCAGCATCAATATCCTGGTAAGAAGGTTCAATCATTTTTTTCTCTTTGGGTAAATTCAGCCAAAGCTGGAAGCCTCGTGCAAGTCCATCCGTTTGGATGGGCATTTCGCTATGGATGATACCCCGGCCCGCTGTCATCCACTGGACAGACCCTTCCCCTAACTTGCCTTCGTTTCCGGCAGAATCTTTATGCTGCCATTTGCCATTGAGCATATAGGTGATGGTTTCAAATCCACGGTGCGGGTGCGGGGGAAAGCCGGCAATATAATCATCCGGATTATCGCTCCCGAATTCATCCAAAAGTAAAAAGGGATCCAGCATATTCAATTCCGAACTTCCAATAATTCGGGTGAGATTTACTCCGGCGCCGTCGGTGGTTTTAATCCCTTCGATAATTTGGGTAATAGCCCGGATATTCACCTTGAAAATTATAATAAAGATCTATAAATAAAAAAGCCCCTATCTAATAAAGTAGGGGCTCTCTTTATATATTGATGAAATAGGATCTTATTCAACCATATCGCTGCCACCTTCAGCAAAGTCCTCCATACTGAATGCCCCTTCTTTCTCCATTGTTCGGGCAATAGCCACAATTTTCTTTCTCGCGCCGTCAACTTCCCGCTTAGCAACTGCGCCTTCCAACGGTTCAAACATGGCCTGTTTCTTTTGGGGTAAGTTGCCAATAATACTATCAACCTTTTCCTGGTCAACGCCCTTCATAGCAAGCGCCACATCTGTCAGATCCACAGTGTTCATTAGGTCACGCATGATATTATCGGGAAATTTTTCAAGAATGTCATCAAAGGTAAGGTGGAATCTTTTCACTTCCTTCATTAAATCAGGATCTTCATTGGCAATAGCCTGAAGATACTTTTCTTCATCAGAACTACTCATACCTCCAATGATTTCGGCGATATCTTTTCCACCGCCACGAGAGAAATCAACTGTACGGGGCAAGAATGCAGATTTCTCTTGAAGCCGCTTTGCAACTTCAACAACACCTTCTAATGGAATCGTACCCAAGGAGCCCAATTCAATAAGAATGCGTCCCTTTTCTTTTGCATCCACCTTGTCCAGAACCAGCATTTTCTTTTCTGGCGATAGTTGGGCAAGCATCATTGCAACTACAGGCGCATCTTCTTTATCAAGCAATGCTACCAATTGTTCATCCGTTAATTCATTCAGGAAATTGAAGGGTTGTATCGGTCCATCTTCTTTATCGGACTGAAATTGTTCGCTTAAAAATCCGAAATAAAATTCTTCCATGACCCGTTTTTTAACAGAAAAAGAAATTTCTCCCATTTCTCGAATCGTGGATCGAATTTTTCGAATCTCTGTTTTTGAAAGACCTTTTACTAAAGACATGGCCAGACTTTCTCCTATTACAGAGAAGAGGATGGCCACCTTTTGAAGGCCTGAAAGCATATTATAATCATTAATCATGTTTTCTTTCCTCTTGCTTATTCTTCGTCATCATCGCCATCTTCAGATGAACTATCTGCTTCAGGCTCCACAGGTGCAGGCGCTGGTTGTTCCAACCATTCCTTCACAATTGTCGATGTTTTGTCTGGTTGTCCCACAGTCATAGATACGACTGATTTTCGGATATCATCAATTTCACTTCTAAGAACATTTGGATCTTCACCAACCTCCATTGCCGGTGCAGGAGTCTGAGGGGCAGATGTTACAGCTTGCACAGGAGCATCTACTTGAGCTTCTTCATCGGAATTGGAGCTTTTACTCTTTTTTTTTGATTTCTTTTTTTTCTTTTTGCTCCTAGGAGGTGGATACATCCAAGGTGGCACAGGTGCCTGTTGCTTGGATCGCCCCATGACAAAAACGAGAGCAAAGAGTAAAAGAGCCGATAAAACCGCTAAAATTATGAGTAGCAATTGGGATGAATCCATCCCACTGGACATTTCAACCTGTAAAGCGTCCAAATCAGCTTGAACTGCATCCAACACGGCTATTTTTTGTTCAATCAATGAATCTCGTGTCGCCTTCTCTTTTTCCCGTTCAGCTAACTTTGATACAATTTGGGATTGAGCATCTTTTTGTGCATCCAGCGAATCTTGGAGCATTGCTTGTAAAAGCATCTTGCGTAATGACTGAAATTCATTATCCAACAGTGCAAAACGTGAAGAATCAATTTTAGCCTGCTTGTTACCTCCATCATCTTCCATGGACATGGTTAACATATCCTTCAAGGCCTGAATTTCATTATTAAGCTTGGAAACTTTCATGGAATCTCGACGCAGCATTTCTTTCTTTTCTGCGGCATAAGCCTGTGCTTTCGCCTTTTCTTCCATTTGAGAAAGTTGTGTTTCAAAAAATGATCTGTCTTCTTCCCTGCGGCTAGATTCTTCATCTCTATAATTGTTAATCTGGTCTCTCCAGTCCGTGGATTCAGATTGTCGCTTTTGTTCAAGAAGGTCAATCTTTTCAGCAATATTCTTAAGCATAATCTGCTCAGCCGACCGTTGGTCTCTACGCTCCTTAAAACTAGCTGTCATAATGGTGAGCTTATCGCCACGATCTCTATTGAATTTTGAAGCAGCCATGGTTAGTTGGCGAATATTCTCAATCAATTCCGGTGCGGCTCCTGCCTGAAGAATCAAGGTTAGATCTATACGTTTTACTTCCGCTCTAGATGGACGCTTTCTAGACAAAACTTTGTCTACGTATTCTCTGGAAGAATCATCACTCAATGATTGAACTAGTGGTTCCATGGTCTCCGGAGAAATAGGCTGGGGACTGGGTTTAGCAACAGCAGGCTTTTCATCCATAACATCTATTTCAAATCCAGGGATGGGTAATCCAATGGAGTATCGACTGCCAGTTGAAGATTTATTCTCATTCATCATTTTTTCTTGGATCTCAATCAGAGCATTGGCTGTTTCCTCCGCTGGAGATACAACACTTGGCGTTGATGATTCTCTAGGGGCTAAAATAGTGATTTGCTCATTGACTTCATCCATGATATCTAGTTCAACATCAACATTGATAACATATTTATGAGAATCAATAATTTTTGAAAGGGCATCCTGCACTCGTTCGCGGATGTTGTTTTCCACCATCAGTTTTTGAGAAAGATAACTGCCATCTTCCCCAAGTAACAGCGATATAGCAACGATCGCCCCAATTATGGGTGTTAATTGTTTAAACCCTTTATTCATATAAGACTCCTTGGTATTTTTCCTTACCTCTATAAAATTTTTCACGATTAATCCGCATAATCTTTCGCCGAATGATGGCTTGGTTTTAAAAATGTAACCTGAATCCGACGGTTCGCCCGCTTTTCTTCAACTGTTGAGTTGTATTTTAATACGGTTTCCCAAGTCAGTTTTGTTGGATCCATAAAAAGTGTATCCAGCCCTCTAGGTGACCAATCGCCAAAACCAGCAGCGATCAATCGTTTTGCTGGAACCTTTTGGGTAATCAACTCCCGCACAACTGCTGCGCCTCTAGCTGCTGACAGTTCCCAATTTGACGCATAATTATTTTGCCATTTTTTTGGCATGGGGTCACTGTCTGAGTGACCTGCTACTTCTATAATAAACGGACTAGCCATAATTTTGGGTATGATTTCTTCGGTTAAAAGGGTCTTGAGTTCCGGTTTCATTTCGGCTTTGCCTGATGGAAAAGCATAATCGCCTTTTATGTTGATTGTAACTCCTTTTGGGCTTGTTGTGATATCCATGGGTGGATCTCCATCTTTGCCCTCTTCTTTCATAGCTTCTTCCAATTCTTTAATAGATTCTTCCAACGCTTTTTTCACATCCACAAGGCTCGTTAATTTTTCATATTCACCCTCCAACTCAGCGGCATTCTCTTTCTTAATTTTGCTACCAAGTGATTTTCCGGTGGAGTTTGCCATTTCCTGCAATTTTACAGGATCCATGGTTGAAATTGCTGCCAACAGTACAAAAAAGGCAAATAGCAAAGTCATCATATCCGCAAAAGTTCCGAACCAACCGGGCAGTCCCTCATCCACAGATTCTTCTCCAGCCCTAAACCCTCGCTTATATCCTTTTTTAAATTCTACGCCAGCCATTTAAATCAATCTCCGCGTTTCCATTCTTTCGGAGGAATGAAAGAGTTTAATTTTTCTCTTACAATAATGGGGTGTTTCTTTTGGTGGATTAATCTCGCTGCCTCAACAAGCAATGCAGCAGCCATTGACGTTTGAACACTTTTAAGGCTCAATTTATCCGACATGGGTAAGAAAAATAGATTTGCAAATACAGCACCATAAAATGTCGTGATCAATGCAGCAGCCATTCCAGCGCCCAGTGAATCTGCACCACTGCCTTCTCCACCGAATCCAGCTAACATAAGTACCAAACCGATAAGGGTACCAATCATCCCCCAAGCCGGAGCCAGATTTCCCATAGATTTCATCATATCAGACTGAACTTTCTCACGTTTTTCACGGTATTCAATCCTTGTTTCCATAATTTCAGTGACCTCTTCTAAAGAATATCCATCTACAACCATCTGAACACCATCTTTAAAAAAATAATTTTTAATACCATCCACTGACTTTTCAAGTTCAGCAGCCCCTTTCCGAGCGCTTTCAGAAATGTCACATGCGGAATCTACCAGGTGTCCCATTTTATCATCAGCTGGTTTCATTACTGCACCAATAGCAGCACCCAGACCAATCACATGAGGAAGTGGAAATGATACAAAAACAGATGCAATCATTCCGCCAAAAACGATACCAAAACTTGGGCCTGATATAAAGCTCCCAAAGCTCCCGGCACCCCCTTGTGCGATTGCGATGAAAATACTTCCGATCATAAAGACCAGACCTAAAACTATTCCAACAAGTAGTGCAATATCCATAGACTTACTCCTCTAGCAAGCTTGCAGATTTCAGATTATTTTCGTGCAGAGCTTTTAAAATATTCCTGACATCAGTGTATTCCGGGTCTAACCGAAGGGCCAAGTTCCAGTTTATAGTCGCTCTCTGTACATCCCCTAATTTATAATAAATGGATCCTCTTCGGGCATAAGCAAGAGCCAAATTTGGATTTAACTCTAAAGATAGATCAACCTCTTTTAGTGCTTCTCTATAATCTCCTGCATAAAAATATCGAAGAGATCTAGATAAATGACGCATTGCTTCATTCATATTCTTTTCAGAAATATTTGCATCCAATTTGATAGATTTAATTGAATCAGACAAAAATTGAGACCCTTGCTCCATAGCAGACAATCGCACCATCAAATTTCTCATTTCATTATTCATGAGTGACATGGAATCCCTTAAAGTTGATACAGCAAAGTCAGCCATTGCCACTGTTGAATCCCCATGAAGAGACACTGTCTCTAACCCATTACCTTGTGGCATGGCCCCTCTCGGACCATAAATATCCACTGGCCCTGATGGGCCTCCAAGTAATTTTCTTTTGGGATCACGTGGTACAGCCATATCAAGCCCAAGCGTAAATCCCGGATGGCCAACCCAGTATCTACTCCCCCATTCAGGTAATTTTTCTATGTGGGTGAACCCGAGGTTCAGGCGATAATCCGAGGTAAGGGGGATGCGGAGTCCCACATTGACACCCGTTCCATCGAATTCACCCACAATATCCATTCCACCCTTTTTTCCGAAGTAGGGTGTTTTTAAAACAAATCCAAGAAATACGCCAGCGTTTGTCCCATCAGACTCTGACTCAGTTTCTAAAGTATCAATGGGGGTATTTCCTAAAGTATCCATTGGCGCAAGTCCACCTGTGCCAAATCCCATATAAGTATTCATTTTATATTCCCCAAGGTCCTTTTCGCTGGCAAGAACAGTAAAAAAGGAAAGGAGAGACGTATTCAAACTAAGAACCTGGTTTGATGTTTGCTCATTTTGAAAAACTACATCCTGTAACCCAACGGATAATGAAATATCATTATAAACAAAAACCCGCTTCGCAAAATGAAATCCAAATTCAACCGGGGCAACATATTGAGATTGAGCAAGGAGCCCAATGGATGTTGGATCGCCACCCTGAACTGCGGAGAAACCAAATGAAAATCCTTTATTGAATTCCATATCAAAGTACACACCTTTTGCGGCGTTTAATGGATCAAAATTGTGAATTTCTGTCCCGAACCCAGTCCTAAATAAATAGGGAGCTTTTTGATTACTAGATGATGGGACTCGCATCATAAGACCCGGGCGTGTATACGCCACGCGAGTAGAGCCAAGCACCATTGAAAATACCAGGATAATCCCAGCAACATTTTTAATATATCGTATCATTCAATCATCTCTTGATCATATAATTTTTCTGAACCATTTACTGGTATTCTTCCCAGTCAATAACATAGGAATATCCAATAAAAGCACCAAAGCCCTGATGAACATAAAGGTCAAATTGGCCTACTGCACCTGGAAGTAAACTGGCATCTGAAACAATCCCTGTATCAAAAGTATTGTAGGAGCCCTTTACAAAAGTTGTTAATGTTTTTGTTTCTCCGCTCCAGTTTTTCCGGAAAACAAAATCTACCTTTACGAAATCGGAGCGACGTCCACCAATATTTTTAATTTCCCCTGTAAAAATAATATTCCCCTGACTGTCTTTCTTTTCTGAAATATTACCAACCAAAACACAATTTGCAGAAAACTTTGCACTGGCATCCCTCATGGAATTATTGGGAGATGTGTATTGAGGGCGAGCCAACTTAGGCATGGGAGGTGGCGTATAACTTTCACGAATCTGCTCTGGGATATATTCTTGAGTGTCTTCCGTTATTACATTATCTACAATCCGAACGACTTGAGCACGATCAATAATGAGGTAACCAATGAGAGTTTCTACCTTAAGTGACTTGTCATCCTGATAAATAATTTTACCAAAAACAGTGCTGCCATTTTTTAAAATAATCTCTTTTGAATAAATAGTGAGTGGATTGATCCACATCTTACTTAAAGCTTTTAAATCTCCCATTTCTTGGGATAGATGCTTGAATTCTGCAGATAATTTCTTGATTTCAAAATTCAATTCATTCAAAATAAAATCTTTACTTGGGCTCCCCATGGCTTGGGCGGTTTGTGGAAGGGTTAGTGTAGATGGAACTTCTGCCGTTAGGGTTGGGGTTAGTGTGCTCCCTGCCGAACCTCCCTCCACGACTGGTCCACTTTCAACTTCTAGACCAAGAGATAATTTACCAATATCTTTATTTTCGGAAAGGACGATAATCATTTCAGCTGACCCGAATTTTTCGTGGGACGCCTGGAGAACATAGTCCCCCAAATCAAGTTTCTTTAATTTGAATTTGCCTTTACGACTTGTGTTATCTTCCTTTACGACTTCGCCACCAGACAAAAGAGTTACTGTTGCTTTTTTTACTGTTTGTCCATCAGAATCAACTATGATTCCTGACAAAGTGACTCCTTTGCCAAATGCAAAGGCACCTATAAATAGAAAGACCGCTATAGCGAAAACAAATCGTTTCTGTAGGCTTTTGGTTAGTGTCATGTTTTTACCTCGGATTATGAACACTTTAAGCATCAAAATGCACTAAAGCTAAAAGATTTTACCGCCAAAAGGGGAATGTGTCAAGCAGTTATAGAGGAGACTGGTCTGCTTCTGTTATATTTATTTCCAGAAATCCTTAAGGGTTTTTTCTCGATTTTTTTGCTTTTCAATAGCGGCAAGAACGATGGGCATTAGGGTTGGATCAAGCTCTAAGGAAATGGCTTTTTCATAGGATTCTAAAATTAGGTCAAAATCTTTGTTCCCATTCTTAAGATAAGATTGACCTATATAATAAAACGGTTCACCTATATTTGGTTTCAGGCGAGATGCCTTATGATACTTTTCTATCGCATCCCAAAGACCATTTCTTTCCCCTCTTTTATATAATAGGTGTCCTTCTGCTATTAATACATTATAAAGCGCTATGGTATCGGAAGGGTTGAGACGAATCGCATCTTTGAAATGCTGTATAGCAGATGAATAATCTTTTTTGTTCAGGTCCGAAGCGCCGACAGCATTATGAGCCAAAACAAGGGCATTCACAGTGGATGGTTTTAGCTGAGAGGCATTTGTGAGAGAGTCTTCCATGGCAAGGAGTACTCTTGGATTATCAACAGCAAGCTTTTGATATGCACCTCCCGAACAATTCAAGGCTATAATAATGAAACTAAATAAAAGGATTAATCGGTAAACCATCTCATCCTTCGAACCAAAAAAGATCCTGATTGTTCCTAAAAGAACTATAAAGATTATCCATTGATTCAACCACATAATACCTATCCTGAATATTGCTATAGTCAAAACAGGTCATGGCCATTTCTTCCATATTATATGTCAGGAATTTGGACCGAACTGAATCGCCCCTTGCACAAGAAACCACGTTGGTAATCTCATCAAATGAAGAAATAATACCGGCACCATAAATCTCATAATCTATATCATTAGTAACGCGACGAAATCGGTCTGACCTTCCCGTGTTTTTAACCAAGCCAAACTCATAGGTCCACCAGGCATAATTCTGTAATCGTTTTAAATTGTGCGCAACTAATTCTGGACCAAGCCCGCGTTTATCTTTAATAATCTCATCCCCCAGGACACCAATCTCCCACATAAATTCTGCAAATTTTTTATTCATTAAAAATGGGATGTGCCCCTGGATATCATGAAAAATATCCGGTTCCGGAGTATAACCTTCATCATTTTGTATGCCTATCCCTTTATATTTTTTTTCGAATCTAGGTGATTGGCGAATAATGTCGGTGACAGGAAACTGGCGTTTTTTATTAATATCAAAAAATAATTCTTCATCTAGAAACCCAGCCACAGGCACTAATGTCCACCCTGTAGAATTTTCAATCAACGGCGAAATAGCTTCAAATTCTGGAAACATATTATTGGGAATAGGCAACGTACGTAGCCCTAATAAATATTCCCGGGATGCATATTGATCTAAAAGAAATTCAACATTTTGAAATAAATCAGCCCAGATTCGATTTTCCAGATTATTCACATCATCGTATTTCTGGGGTTTAATATAGTCATCATTTATCCCAAATATTTTGATGCCACCAACGGCATTGGGAATGATATTTTTAAATAAATGATAGTATTTGGTTGATTGAGAAATCATAATTCAATAAAATAATTAATAGAATTTATGGGATAATGCTCATTCATCCTACCAAAGCCAAATGTATGTTACGGCACGATTCCCCTTCCCATAATCTACATCGTGCCGCAAATCACAGTCGGCTCTCATGTCTGAAGCGTCTCGATTAAACATGGTATAATCTTCGCCATGGATCACCGCCTGAAATCGTCCTTCCTGATCTTTACACCAATCCCGAACTGCACTTCGCAATTTACCGGTACCATGTCCAGTAATAATTTTAATGACACGGATACGACCTTCAAATGCGGATTGACTTATTGATGTTTCCAGTATGGAAAGTGCATTCTCTATACTATAATTTGAATGGCCTATATCAACGATCTTTAATTTTTGTATACTCATAATGAGCATGAATTTTACCTTAAATTTTGGATTCATTCTAAAAGGAAATTTATGAGAAAAATAATTTTAGGTCGAACAGGTGCCGAAGTTTCCGCCATCAGTTTAGGAACATGGTCTTACGGCGGTGCCAACAAGAGCGGGAAAATGGCTGTGGGGTGGGGTGGGCAAACGGATGAAGATTCAAAAGCAGCACTAGAACGCGCCTGGGAATTGGGCATTAATCACTGGGATACAGCGGATGTATATGGGAACGGTCGCTCGGAACAAGTGATCGGCTCCATGTGGAACACCCTTCCGCGGAATGATATTTTTCTTGCTACAAAAGTGGGTTGGGACCGAGGTGGTAAAAAGCGCTGGTACAATATTGGTGTCATGCGCAATAAAATGGAACAATCTCTCATCAATTTGAAGACAGATTGTGTGGATCTCATGTATCTCCACCACTGCAATTTTGGAGAGAATGATGAATATTTTGAGGATGCAGTAAACACAGTTCGACAGTTCCAAAAGGAGGGAAAAACGCGCTTTATTGGATTGTCGGATTGGTCATCGAATAAGATTATGCACTTTATTGAACGGTGCGATCCGGATGTGGTTCAACCCTTACGCAACGTGGTGGACGATACCTATGAATCCAGCGGATTAAAAGAATATGTGGATAATCATAATTTGGGGATTTGTTTTTTCTCGCCCCTTAAACATGGATTACTTACGGGGAAATACACCGAGCCTGCCCAATTTGAAGATGGGGATTTTCGGAGTCGTGAAAAAGAGTTTAGCGATTTGGATTTTTTGAAAAAAATGCAGGAAAACAAATCAAAATTAGAAACCCGTTTTGGCGGTCATCCCAACCCGGTAATGAATGGTGTGGTGAATGCATTATTTTCGGATGCGCCTACAGGCTGTGCCCTTTTGGGTCAGCGGAATACAACCCAAGTAGAAGCGGCTGCGACCCTGGGACATTTACTAACAGATGAAGATTCTGATTGGGTGAAAAGTCTGTATCTATCTAATTAATTGTCTTTCTCTTACCAATTTAAAATGCAGGGCTTTGCCCTTGTAAAAGGCGTTTTTTCATTGTTGCACACTCCACGGTTCCCTGCCAAACGTATCTACTAAACCGCGGAAGACGATTTTGGTCCAACTTTATTCCGGAAAAGACAAAATTATAGATGACAATCAACACAGCAATGTTCAATTGGTTTTAAGAGGGTGGAATCATGACGCCACACGGAATCGTGTTGGCAATATTAAAAGTTAATTTTCCTATTTATCCCCTATGCTGTAAACAATTTCGCCATTAAAAATTGTTTGTACAACTTTTGTACTATGAATTTCATGTGCCGGAATCTGGAACAGGTTTCTGTCCAAAATGATAATATCCGCCAATTTCCCCTTTTCCAGAGACCCAATTTCATGCTCTTTAAATAAACTAAAAGCACCTGCCATAGTATATGCGCGTAATATGGTTTCTAACGCAACGGCTTCTTCGGGGTACAGCGCATCGCCATCTTTTTTCCCGGGTTCTCGTCTTGTAATAGCAACTTCAATGGCATCCAGCGGATTCAGGGAAGAGACTGTCCAGTCGCTACCGCCGGCTATACGGGCGCCGGTTAAAACAACGCTGTTAATTGGATAATTCCACTTGGAGCGAACGGGGCCTAATACCGGCAAGGTCAGGTCAGTGATATACTTATCCGGATAGGCCCAAAGAGCCTGGAAACTGGCAATAATATTCAATTCTTTAAAGCGGGATACATCTTGGGGATGGATCAGTTGAACGTGGGACATCATGTGTCGTTTATCCCCCAAACCATTTTGTTGGCGCGCAAACTCAAATGCATCTAATGTACTTCGTATGCCGCGATCACCAATAGCATGGATGTGGATTTGAAAGCCTTCTTTATCGAATTTTTCCACAGCCATTTTCAAAGTGTCTGGGTCCCAGTTTAAAATACCACGATCATCAGATCCAAGGTACGGTTCTAACAAAGCAGCAGTGCCTCCTTCGATCACACCATCAGCAAATAATTTCACGGTGTTCATCCGGCCCAATTCGTTGGAAAACCTGCGTTGCTTCATTTGCTTTAGATCATTTTCCCAGGATTTGGAGTTCGCATTTTGCGATGCGGCAACTCGTAAGGATATTTGTTTGCCGGCTGTTGCAACCCTGTAAGCATCCAGACCATCATAATTTCCTACGACGGAATCATTGGCTGCAATGCTCCCTGTGCCTGCATCGAGGATGGCAGTAATCCCAAAACGGTTCGCTTCCTTGGCAGCAAAATGTAAACCCGTATCAATTTGATCTTTCGTATATAATGGCAAAAGGTTTGCTACCAGATTCATTGCATCTTCTCGCAATACGCCAGAGGGTTCTTTGCTTTTCGGATCACGTATAATGCGCCCATTGACCGGATCAGTTGTTTGTTCATTGATGCCGGCTAGCGCCAACGCTTTTGAATTCACCCAGGCAGAATGACCATCAGCAGAAGATAAAAATACGGGTTTATCAGGAATGATCTCATCCAACCATTCTTTGCGGGGATTGCCGCCGGGAAAGACAGGAAGTTCCCAGCCACCGCCTCGAATCCAATCATCATTGGGATGAGCATCATTGAAATCACGGAGAGTTTGAAATATTTGCTCCGGTGTTTTTAAATCGTACAAGCGGCAGTCGCTCATTTCAATACCGCCCCACAAAAGATGAACGTGGGAATCAATAAACCCGGGCAAGACCATCCCATTTGGCAATTCGATGATATGAGTGGAATTATTTTGATACAATTCAGCTGATTGTTTATCCCCCACAAAAATAATCTTATTTCCCCGGATGGCCACGGCATCAGCCCAAGGTTGGTTTTTATCCATCGTATAAGTCGGAGCAATGATAACAATATCCGCGGATCGTTCCTGGCCGAAAATCAGTGAAAGGACAAAAAGTAAAATCAAAATATTTTTCATGTTTTTACGTTTCTATATAGTTAATCCTTAACGAATACGCTCACAGCCCAGCCCGCCAACATGGCCAATAATACTGAAGGCAGCATCACGTCCAGTTTATTGATATAAGGCTCTACGCTGTCAATATTTGGCACCACAAATTTGAAAAATGGAATACATAAAAAGCCTGTAACCATGGAAGCGATAGCACCTTTTTCGGTGAAATCTTTCCAAAATATTGATAGAATAATAACGGGACAAAATGTGGCAGCGATGCCCGACCAACCAAAGATCACAAACCAGAAAACCGTTCGGGTTGGGGACAAAACTGAAACAGCCAGGGCTACGCCTAACGCCAAAACAGCGAGTATTACTGTTACCTTTTTGGATAAATCCATCAGCTTTCTTTCATCAATGTTGGGATGCAATATTTGCTGGTAAAAATCCCGAGTGACTGCACTGGAAGCCACAACCAAAAGTGAATCTACCGTGGACATGACCGCCGATAAAACCGCTGCAATATAAATTCCAATAATCAAAGTAGGCATTACTTGTCCTAAAACCAATGCCAGAACATCTTCTCCTGCATTCCCCAAAATCATTACCGGATTATCCCCTGCTTGGGTGAGCATATATCGACCGAAAATACCGATCATCACCGCAGCCGAATCCGTAAGTAATGTATAAAATAGGGCGACCCATTTTCCCTTTTCTATTTCCGCCTCATCTTTTATGGCAATGAAACGGACATAAACTTGGGGCGAACCCATAAAACCGATCCCAATAGACAAGAGTCCTAAGATAGCAACAGCGTTCATGAGTGTCAATCCACCTGCGCCCCAAATATTTAATAATCCGGGATCAATATCTCGCAATCCGTCTATGATAGATGCATCTCCGGAAAAGCTGAAATATGCAACCACGGGAAGGAGCAAAAGTCCCACAAACATGAGCGAACCCTGGAAAAAATCGGACCAGGCTACCGCAAGAAATCCACCGGAAAAAATGTACATGACTACGATTCCAAAACCGATGGCAATTCCGGTATAGTAATTGAGTCCGAGAAAAGATTCAAACGTTTTGCCAGTGATGTCAATCTGGGCGCTCACATAAATAATTACAAAAAGGGAGAGCGCCGTAGCAGCCACAATCCGAATCGTATGGGTGGTGGATTTAAAATGACTCACCAGAAAATCAGGAATGGTAATAGAATCATATTCATCGGTCATACGTTTGAATTTTTTGGCCATAAATCGCCAGGAGAACCAAACACCAATAACTTCTCCAATTACAATCCAAAAAGCGCTGACACCCATGATGGCACCCATGCCTGTTACGCCAATCAGGAGCCAACCCGATTCTCCTGTGGACCTAGCCGACAACGCGGCAATCCAATAACCTAGTTTTTTTCCGCCTACAAAATAATCTGAAATATTCGAGACACGTTTAGACGCAAAAAACCCGATACTCAGCAGAATTAAAAAATAAAGAGCAAGTACAACAAGTTTAAGGATCAAGAATTGCCCTTTTCTTGTGGCAGGAGCACCCTCATAGTAGGATAAGGAATAGAAATATTATTTTGCGAGAATTGTTTATAGATCTCTGTATTCACCGCATCTATTGTTCGCCCGCGAATCTCCGGTTTATGGATCCAAAAAAGGAGTTGGAGCTTGAGTCCATGATCGGCAAACTCCCTGAAACGCACGCGGGGCCCCGGAGTATTTAAAACATTTTTATTCTCTAATGCAATTTTAACAAGCAATGCTTTTACAGCATCAATATCTGATTCATAGGCTACGTGGAGTGTAATTCGTACTCGCTCTGTTTCACCGGGGCCACCGCTTTCATTTACAATCTTGGATGCGGCAATCACAGAATTGGGGATGGTGATTTCAATATCATCCCGGGTCATAAAACGGGTGGAACGCAGTCCCATTTGTTTTACATAGCCTCGTTCTCCCGAATCCAATAATATATAGTCTCCCTCTTTAAAGGGCGAATCCGCCATAAGAAAAAATCCAGCGAAAAAATTGGCCACTGTATCTTTCGCAGCCAGTCCCAAAATAACACCCAACACGCTAGCCGATGCCAAGATACCGTTGATATTAATTTCCCAACTGAGAAAAATAAAATAAATACCGAATAGCCCAATCCCAATCTTGCCCAAATTGTTAAACAGAGGGAGTGTTTTTTGCTGAAGAAATGGATTCGTTGCTCGATTGGATGCCCATTCCATACCTACTACTAAAATTTTCATTATCACAACCAACCAAATGACGATGGTGATTGTTTTAAAAATACCTAGCAATGCAAAATCAAGGAAATCCGGAAGTCCTGCAGTTTTTACAGCCACGGAAAAGCCAATAAAAAGGATAGAATAAAAAATGGGACGATGCAATAATTGAAGTATTTGATCGTCAAGATTGGTTTGAGTCTTATCTACGAATCGTTTAAAAATACGCGTAAATACTATATCCGTTATTTTTGCAATAATAATGGCCCCCAAAACAATCAAAACGCTTTGAAAGATCGGATTGGAAAGGACTTCTCCGTAATTCTCTTGGAACCAACTCATCATAGTCTGAAATATAATACAGGTAGAATCAGTATTATTATGTGATTCAAAAAAATGCGGCCTTAGTTTTTGGAATCATTTACTCAAATAAATTTAAAGGACACGCATTTACAAAAATGAAAAATATTAAATTTATTCTAATTTTACTCACAATTTTTACTGCTACAATTATGAACTGGCAGTGTAGCACAAACAAGAATAGTGACAAGTGGCCGACCCGGGGCTGGATAACATCTACACCCAAAAAGGAAGGCATGAATCCAGATTCCCTGTTAACATTAAGCAAAAAACTTGAGAGTGGAGACCTGGGTTACATTGACGGCATGTTGGTTATTCGTAATGGAATAATCATTTTTGAAGAACACTATACTAATAATTACGATTCTCTTTTTGAAACTACAAACACCCAACGGGAGAAATATAATTATTACGATTCCGAATGGCATCCATACTATAAGGGGACAAAGCTTCATACGATGCAATCCGTAAGTAAAAGCTTCACTTCCGCTGCCATTGGCATTGCAATCAAAAATGGGCATATCTCCGGTACGAATGAAAAAATCATGAATTATTTTGATGAATATGAATCTGCTATACCAGACCCCAGACGAGACGCCATTACCATCAAAGATGTGCTAACCATGACCACCGGAATTCTCTGGGATGAATTCTCTATGCCCTATACAGACACGAGTAGCACTTGCGTGCAAATGGAAGCCACAGATGATTGGGTGAAATATGTCATTGACCAGCCCATGGCATTTGATCCCGGTGAAAAATGGGAATACAGCAGCGGCGCCACCATGTTACTTTCACACATTATTGAGCGAGCAAGCGGACAAGACCTGGCGTTATATTTGGAAAAAAATCTATTCAGTGAATTGGGAATTCAGGATTATTTCTGGAAGCATATTCCCTCGGGACTTACTGATGCTGAAGGAGGACTCTATCTTACCCCCAGAGACTTGGCGAAGTTTGGGTATCTTTATTTGAATAACGGAAATTGGAACGGTAAACAAATTCTGCCACAGAATTGGGTGACACTTAACACATCAAAACCTTTAGATACCTTATGGCCCACATTCAAATACGGATACCAGTGGTGGCTTATTCCCTATAGTGAAAACCAGATTACCATGCTTGCCTCCGGATTGGGTGGACAAATAATGCTCGTTATTCCAGAGTTGAATATTGTTGCTGTATTTACAGGTTGGAATATTTATGATATTCCCGCTTTGGACTCCTGGGTGGTTATGCATAAACTAATCAATGCAGTTCATGAATAACGAACTGGTTATTTTGTCAATACCATCTTTTTTGTAATCGGATTTGAGTCTATTTTTACATCAATAATTTAAAAATGAAAACCATATTCTCCCTTTTTCTCCTGATAATTTCCACTTGCCAGCCACCGCATCAAACACCATCAATGCTTATGAATAAAATTTCCATTATCCCCAAACCTGTTTATACACAAATCCTGAGTGGCTCCTTTGATCTGATGTCCATCAAAGGCATTGTCCTTAAAAATGGATCTGCTGAAGAACGACAAATCGCAGAGTTATTTCAGAATTTGCTGGAACCCGTAACAGTCCTATCTATATCCGAATTCATCCCTGCAGACTTATCCGGCGTACTAGATCATATTATCATTTCTTTGGATAAGAATTATGAAATACCCAAAGAAGGATATAATCTCGCTATGGGGGAACACCATAGGATTGAATTAAAGGCCAGTTCGCCATCTGGGCTCTTTTACGGATTCCAGACCTTTCGACAATTGTGTTCTCCTGAATTAGAAAAAGGAGAATTGCCCGAAAACACTCGTATCCAAAATTGTAAAATTGTTGATGCGCCCATATTCGGTTATCGCGGGATGCACCTAGATGTGTCTCGTCACTTTTTTGATATTGATTTTGTTAAAACCTATATTGATATGATTGCTCTTCACAAAATGAATGTATTTCACTGGCATCTCACCGATGATAACGGCTGGCGTATTGAAATAAAAAAGTATCCCGAACTCACAGAAAAATCTGCATGGCGCGTAGATCGTACTCATGAACCTTGGCGGGAATGGTCGCCAATTCAACCCAATGACAAATCAAGTTATGGCGGATTTTATACCCAAGATGAGATTCGGGATGTGGTTCAATATGCGGCGGATCGTGGCATAATGGTGGTGCCGGAAATTGAAATGCCGGGACACACATCGGAAGTATTTGCCGCTTATCCAGATCTCTCATGTAAAGGCGATACCTTGCCGGTGAACCCTGGATCCTACTGGCCTAATGAAGATATTTTCTGCGCCGGGAATGATGACGTATTTACTTTTTTGGAAAATGTTTTAGGCGAAGTCATTGAACTTTTTCCCGGACCTTATATCCATATTGGTGGCGATGAAGCGACTAAAACGAATTGGGAATCTTGTCCCAAATGTCAAAAACGCATCACGGATGAAAGCCTGAAAAACGAGCATGAATTACAAAGCTATTTCATTAAGCGAATCGAAAAATTCATATTTTCAAAAAATAAAAAACTCGTAGGGTGGGATGAAATTCTAGAAGGGGGATTGGCACCCTCGGCTACAGTCATGAGTTGGCGCGGAATGAAAGGTGGAATCGAATCTGCCAAAGCCGGACACGATGTTATTATGTGTCCCGTGTCTCATTGCTATTTTGATTATTACCAGGCAAATCCGGAAACATCCCCGGAAGCTATCGGCGGGTTCACTTCTTTAAAAAAAGTGTATTCCTTTAATCCCATTCCGGAAGAATTAACAAAAGAAGAATCAAAATTTGTGTTAGGCGCCCAAGGGAATCTTTGGACAGAATATGTGCAAACGCCGGATCGAGCCCAATATCGTTTATTGCCAAGAATGACCGCCTTATCGGAAGTGCTTTGGTCCGGACCGGGGAAACACTCGTATGAAGATTTTTATGAGAGACTTACCCATCTGGAAAAACGCTTTGATGTTTTGGATTGGACTCATGCGCCAGGTTCTTTTGTGGTTACAATCCAAGCAGATCAGAAAGGTACTGGTTCAGCATTCCGGATTAATCTCACATCAGAGAAACCAGGCGAATCCATTCGGTTTACTTTGGACGAATCAGACCCGTCTATTGCATCCCCGGAATTCAAGGCATCTTTTTCCATTGATGAAACAAGCACTGTGAAAGCAGCTTTATTTATGGATGGAAAAAGAACGGGGAAAACATCAGAAAAAACCATTTATTTTCATAAAGCGATTGGGAAACCTGTGTCGTATAAAGTTCCACACAAACAAAAATATTCAGGTGGAGGACCTTTAACACTGGTGGATGGGCTCACAGGGACCACAAATTATAATGACGGTTACTGGCAGGGTTGGGAAGGCGAAGACTTGGACGTTGTCATCGATTTAGGTGAGCCGGAATTCATTGAAAATATTTCATTAAGTTTTTTAGAATCGCAGCGGTCATGGATCTTTTTGCCCACGGAAGTAAAGATATCGTTTTCAATGGATGGGGAATCCTTTGCAGGTGCGCGATCCGTGGCGTTAATGGACGGAGAAAACAACGGAAAAGCGAACCGGATTATGGCAACAATAGAAACGTTGAATATCCCTTCCCGGCACCTTCGAATCCAAGCCATTAACCGAAAAACATGTCCGGACTGGCATGAGGGCGCCGGAGGAAAAGCGTGGATCTTTGCAGATGAGATTATGGTGGAATGATTGGCAAGACTTGAGTCAAGAGCACGAAGTGAACTGGACTTAAGGATTGCTGATACAAAAAATCACCTTTAACTACCTCTTCGTAAATGAATCATGTCTGATTAAATTAAAATATGGGATGTTGCGGTAAAAAATTGTCCCTAACTCAACACCAATAATTCGCTGTTAAGTCAAGTCCAATAATAATATGAGATGTAAAAAAGAAGAATTTGTTAAAGGCGCCATCTTTCACATTTATAACCATTCGGTAAACGAGATTGATCTATTCTATGAACGGAGTGATTACATTTATTTTTTGGATAAATTAAAAAAGAACTTTTCTCCAAATGAGTTAGGCATCTATGCTTATTGCCTCATGCCAAATCATTTTCATTTTTGTATCAAACAAAAAAGCAATCGCCCCATTTATGAAGTCTTCAATCGATTTATTGTTTCCTATGCTTTACATTTCAATCAT
>JAPYRR010000012.1:32056-33364 GCA_029936885.1 Fidelibacterota bacterium
CATTTATGAAGTCTTCAATCGATTTATTGTTTCCTATGCTTTACATTTCAATCATAAATATAAAAGGATGGGGAAATTGTTCGCGAATAAATTGCAGCATAAAAAAATAAATGATGAAAGATATTTGGCTGAAATTTGCCCCTACATCCATTTAAATCCAAAACGAGCGGGATTGGTGAAGAAATTAAATAAGTGGGGATTTTCTAATTACCCGGAATGGATTGGAAAACGAGAGGGTGTTTTATTTGATAACGAATTACTGAATGAAATTTTTGGTAATTCTAGTAATTATATTGACTACTTGAAAAGATTTGATAACCATAAAATTAAAGAATATTTATACACTCCTAGCAAGACTGGAGTTAGTCACGAAGCATAGGCCGAAAGTTTGATGATGTCGTGTCGGATTGAAATTAAAAATATGAAAAATATATTTTACATCATTCTCGTCATTTTAGGTTTATTCCTAATTTCAATTGTACTTGAGCCAAATTTTAGACCCAAAGGCTCACTCTATATTTATAATGGCACGGTTATCACGCTAGAGGATGGGCAACCAGAAGCAAATGCGGTATTTGTGGATAAAGGAAAGATTGTTGCTGTGGGAACAGATCTGGAGCTCAGGCATTTTTTAAAAGAGACCACTCAGATTATTGATTTAAAAGGTGCAACCCTACTACCCGGATTCATCGATCCGCACACCCACCCGGTGGCCTCATCTTTTCTCCATGGGATGATTGATTTGAGCGGATTTACACATCGGAACCAAAAAGAAATCTGGACACATTTGGAATCGCAAATAAAAAACTACTCTCCGGGAGAATGGATATTGTGTAAAGGTTTGGATGTGGTTTTGGTACCCGACCTGGAACCGCCGCACATTACCTACCTTGATTCAATCGCGCCCAATAATCCGCTCTTTATTGCATCTTTAAGTATGCATTCATTCTGGGGAAATACGCTGGCTTTTCAAGAAGCTGGTATTACGAAAGAAACACCCAACCCCAGTGAATCAAGTTTTTATGGGAGAGATAGTTCTGGAAAATTAAATGGCTATATTTCTGAACAAGCAGCATTTCAACCTTTCAAAGAAACTGTGATCAAGGCCTTGGGAAATGATATCCTGAAAGAAAAATGCGTAACAGTTTTGGATGAATATGCGACCAATGGAAATACATCGATTACTTCCATGGGCATTACCACAAATGACCCAAATGTGATTCGATTATATCATCACCTTTCATCCGAAACATCTTCATTCTTTAATCGGATTCTCCAAAAATTTGGACACTTGCCCGAAAGAAAACC
>JAPYRR010000087.1 GCA_029936885.1 Fidelibacterota bacterium
ATTTCATGGGGCAAAAGTTAGGTTAATAAGTGTCCAAGGTCGAAGGTGTTAACGTGTCCAATTTTAAAATTCTGAATCACTCAAACACCCGAACACTCAAACTGTCTATTCCACTTTCGGCATTCAAAGGAAAAGGGCCTTACCATCAAGCATGGGAAAGGGGTGTAAAAATTATTGGTGCTTCCGCACATTATGTAACAGAAGATTTGGATGAAGGTCCCATCATTACCTAAGATGTTGCGTCAGTTACGCATCATCATACTGTCAAAGATATGATTCATGCTGGGCGTGATATTGAACGACGAGTATTAACAACTGCCGTGAAAGCCCATCTCGAGCATCGAATAATTCTTCATAAAAAAAGGACCATTATTTTTCATTAGATGTCCAATTAATATAGTCTTTACTATAAAGAGCGGGAAATTCCTCTATTGGAATTGTGAATTACGTTCCTAAGTCAGAGTAACTACAGACATGATTCTGCTCACAGTTGAGTAGCCAAAAATTCAGGAAATTGCATCTGTAATAAATTGGTTCAAGGGTAACATATTCTTATAAATTTTCCCTGCTTTCTTTATGAATTTTTCTGTTAAAATTTCTTCAGGTTCAATTTGGACCGAAACGATGTGATCTTTATGCCGCAACCATTGGATCTGGGGATGATCTTTTGGAATTCCCCTGGGTGCAGTTTTTAATTGATCGCCTCCCAACCCATCAAATATTTTTAAAAAAGTTTTGTCCAAAACAACATTCTCAAACTTGTTAGGCCAAGCCACAATGTGATCACGAATCATGCCTAAGGTATCTTTATCCGGATGCCAAATACCTCCGGCGAGATAAACCTGAGTGGGTGAAACATGTACATAATATCCAGAGCCAATCTCTTTACGTCCACCCTGTTTCATGGCTGCACCAAACCATGATTTGTAAGGCGTTTTATCTTTTGAAAACCGGATATCACGATAGATTCGGAACAGGCAATCTTTGGGTTCTGTACCAATAACAGAATCATCAAATTCGGCGATTGTATGGAGAAGCATTGCAACCAAATCTTCAAAATTTCCGAATGCTTCTTTATAAGTATCCTTGTTTGCATGGTACCATTCTCGGGTATTATTCTGTTTTAATTCAGACAGGAAATCAAATGTGGATTGTGTAATCATAGAAAAATGTGTTTTAGTGTTAGGGTGTTTTTGTGCTTAAGTATTAATGTGATCTTTCATAGAAAGTTATATCTGAAAAAATGGACACTTTAAAACTTTAACACTTTCGAAAAATAATCAGTTTCTCCCGACCTTTTCGGGGTTCAATAGAATGTTTTGGAAATTCTTCTTTTACGATAGACCAACCGGAGTTGAAAATCGATTTCACTTCTTCTAGGGTCGTTCCCCAAGCTGGACCACCTTCATCCAGTTTTTTATCCAAAGGAAACCAAAGTCCGATGAGCTGTCCATCAGGTTTTAAAATTGACTTTACCAACTTTTCATATTCTTTACGACGACTTGGATGAATAGCACAAAAGCAAGTTTGTTCAATTATATAATCGTAAGTGTTCAAGTGTTCAGCTTTTAATGAGAATATATCAGCCTTAACGGTATTGACTTTAACTTTAGATTTAATCGCTAAACTTTTTACAGAATTAATAGCTGTTGGCGCAAAATCGATGGCTGTTACTTCAAACCCTTTTTGAGCAAACATGATGGCATCATATCCTCGCCCACACCCCACAATACAGACTTTTCCTTTAGGAAGTGATTTCGATAATATTTCAAATACTGGAGTTACACCCTCTAAATCCCAACCTGCATCATTTTCTAAATATATATCTTCCCAAAATTTTGATTGGTCGACCTCATTCATTCTATAACGAGCATCTCTTTTTGGTCTTCAGTCACTTCACCATTTTCACAGGAAACATAATGGACATAGGAATCGGGATAAAACTGAATCGATTTATAATAATCGCCATTTTTAAAATGAACAGCCGCTCCACCATCTATGGCCCAACCTGGTCCACATTTTCCATTTTTCAACATATTATGTACATCAGGTCGTCTGTTCTTTTCTTCCTGATAATGTGGACACGCCATTTCCGGTAGAAATCCAAGACAATCCATGGTATTGAGATTACTGGCCCAAGAATCGGTAATTCCCTGTTCGAACCAGCAAATGGCACCTGCACTAACGCCACACAATATTTTTCCCTGATTGTATGCTTTCAATAAAAGTTTATCCAATTTCCATTCCCGCCAAACGGCCAACATACTTTTGGTGTTGCCGCCACCTACATAAATCACATCTGCCTTATTTATTATGCTGTCTAACCTTGGTGTTCTCTGAAAAAGTGTTACATGGCTGGGTTCACACTCCAACTTAGAGAAACAAGAATAATAGTTAACAATGTATCCTTTATCTTCCGCGCTGGCTGTTGGAAAAAAAACAACATTGGGCTTTCCCTTACCGGTGAGATCTAAAATATATTTTTCAATTTTTCTATGATTAGGATTACGACCAAATCCTCCGCCTCCAATAGCGATAATATGACCTTTTTCACTCATTTATAATTTTAGACCTTAATTAATAATTAATGATTCAATAAAATTGTTTGTACAAAAATAATATTATTTATCTCAATTTCATATTATCCTTTTTAGAAATAATCTGTTTTTAAGCAATTATAGGTATTTTTTAGGTATTTAATTTAATTCAAAGAAATGGTTTATTTTCTTGGATAGAATATGCGAAATCGTGTATTTTTGGGGGAGTCGGGACATGAAGGATTACAAAGTTTTATTTATTTTTTCTGACGATATTGACACGATTTTTATCACCCTTTTCAGGGCCAAAATTTTCCTTCCTTCTTAAGTCCCCAAAAAAAGAACAAAAAATGACGTTCTCGTCGGTAAGCCATAGGAATATCCCTAGTGGATTTCTACCTTGTAGCGGCGGGTATCGTGTAACTTATAGGTAAAATATGAAGAAGGAAATCTTTATAAATGAAAGCATGGGGGAAACCCGGATTGCGATTCAAGAAGATAGCCAATTGGTTGAAGTTTATGTTGAGAAACAGGATAAACATCGAATGGTTGGAAATGTATATAAAGGAAAAGTTGAAAATGTTCTCCCCGGAATGCAAGCTGCGTTTGTAGATGTGGGTTATGATTTGAATGCTTTTCTGCCCTTTTCTGAGATTGGTAATAATGAATATATTATTGAAGATCGCGGTAATAAAAAAGGAAAGAATAATCATAGATACGACAATATAGAAGTTGATCTGAAAAAAGATCAGGAAATATTTGTTCAAATCATTAAAGAACCCTTTGCTGGGAAAGGTCCTCGCGTAACCACTGAGGTCGCCCTCCCAGGTCGATTGCTGGTTCTAGTTCCACATGCAAATTATATTGGTATTTCAAAAAAGATATGGGATAAATATGAAAGGCGTCGGCTAAAAAAGGTTGCCCAAAGGCTTCGTCAAGAAGACGTTGGAATAATCATTCGAACTGTGGCTGAAGGTAAAAGTGAAGAACATATTGAAAATGATTTTAATCAACTTTTAGAGACTTGGCACCGAATTCAAACAAAAGCAGATAGAACTGAAGCTCCCGTAATTGTTTATGAAGATCTTGAAACTGCATCAAGCGTTGTACGAGACCTTTTAACCCCTGATGTTGAAAAAATAATCATAGATTCAAAAAGACTGTATAGAAAGACACAACGATATTTAGAGGATATTTCACCCAGCCTTTTAGAACGACTTGAACTTTATAAATTGAAGGCACCCCTTTTCGAAAGTTTTGGTATTGAATCAGAAATAGAAAAATTGATGCGACCAAAAGTTTGGTTAAAAAGTGGTGCTTACCTTATTATTGAAAAAACAGAAGCCATGGTTGTGGTAGACGTTAATAGTGGCAGATTTGTTGGGAAAAAACTGCATGAAGATAATTCACTAAAAATCAACTTAGAAGCAGCCCGAGAAGTTGCTCGGCAATTAAGGCTTCGCGACCTTTCAGGTTTGATTGTAATTGATTTTATTGATATGCGATTTGAAGAAAACAGAAAAAAAGTATATCATGAAATTCGGAAGGAACTCCGAAAAGATCGTGCGAAAGTAGCTGTCGCACCCATTACCGAATTTGGTTTGCTGGAAATGACACGTCAGAGAATTCGGTTAAGTCTTTTGGATTCAATGAGTGAACCCTGCCCATCGTGTAATGGATCGGGTCGAATAATTTCGCAAGAAACACTCGTAACTCGAATCGACCATTGGTTGAGAAGATATAAAAGCAAATATCGTTCCTTGCGACTTAGGCTACAACTTCATCCTGAGAATGCTCAGTATTTAGGTGGTGAAAAGAAACATATACTTCGTGGACTCATGTGGCAAAACTTTGTACACCTTAAGATTGAAGAAAATGTAGAACTGGCTCAAGATGATTTCAGGTTTATTAGGACGAAAGATGGAGAAGACGTTACGTATGAAATGAACCTTGATAAGGGAAAAACCACCTCTTAAATTTGCCGGCTTTTTGGAGACCTAAAATGTATGCTATCGTAAAAATATCAGGAAAACAATTCAAGGCTACCGAAGGTGCCAAAGTTCGCGTCCCGCGACAATCCGGGGAGGCAGGCACTAAATTAACCTTTGATAATATATTGCTCGTTCATGATGGAACGAGCACTCAAATCGGGACACCCACAGTGACGGGTGCTACCGTAACTGCTACCGTAATTGATCATGGACGAGAAAAAAAGATTCTCATTTATAAGAAAAAAAGACGGAAAGGTTATCAAAGGAAGAATGGACACCGGCAGTGGTTTACTGATATAGAAATTCAAAAAATTAAAGCATCTAAAGCAAAGACTAAAAAACCCGCAAAAAAAGCAGCACCTAAAGCTGAAGAAGCGACTCAGGAAAAGGAATAACTTATGGCACATAAGAAAGGACAGGGTAGTTCTAGAAATGGTCGCGATTCGAATCCCAGTTATCTCGGACTCAAAGTGGCTGATGGACAATCTATTTTAGCTGGAACCATCATTCTTAAGCAACGTGGAACAAAATTTCATCCAGGAATGAATGTTCGCCGTGCCAATGATGATTCACTATTTGCCACATCAGATGGCATTGTTCATTTCGGACGAAAAGGTCGAAATCGAAAAATTGTAACTATTATTGTAGAAAATTAACTTCTAAACCCTCCGAATTCGGGGGGTTTTTTGTTTTAAACAAAAGGAATAATTATGGCTCGAAAAAAAATAACAATGATCGGTGGTGGACAAATCGGTGGGAACCTTGCCTTTCTTGCTGCACAGAAAGAGTTAGGTGACGTAATCATATTTGATATTCCAAGAGCAGAAGGGATGGTAAAGGGAAAAGCACTTGACCTTATGCAACTCACACCTCATGATGGATTTGATTCAAACATAACTGGTACATCAGACTGGAACGATGTAAAAAATACTGATGTTTTTATTATTACCGCAGGGATACCACGAAAACCAGGAATGGATCGCGAAGATCTTCTGGGAATAAATCTCGGTATTATGAAAGATGTTGCTACCAATATTAAGGAACAGGCTCCTAACGCATTTGTAATTGTTATCTCCAATCCTTTGGATGCCATGGTTTATGCATTCTATAAAGTTTCAGGATTTCCTAAAAATCAAGTTGTTGGCATGGCAGGTGCCTTGGATAGTGGACGTTTTCGAGCTTTTATTGCTATGGAAACCGGTTTTTCTGTCCAAGATGTAACTTGTATGGTTT
>JAPYRR010000013.1 GCA_029936885.1 Fidelibacterota bacterium
GTGAAATTGTAAGCGAAGGATGGATGACGCAGGAAGACTGGGATTATTGCAGTCAAAAAGCGTTGGAACTGTTTGCCTTTGGACAAAAGAAAGCAGCGGAAAATGGTATGATTTTGGTGGACACAAAATATGAAATGGGACGCGATTCTCATGGAGATATTATGCTGATTGATGAAATCCATACACCAGATTCAAGCCGTTATTGGATTGCAAAAACATACGACGAGCGCATGGCAAACGGACAAGAGCCCCAGAATATTGATAAAGAATTTTTACGCTTATGGTTTATAGATAATTGTGATCCGTATAACGATGAAACTTTACCGGAAGCGCCAGAAGAATTAGCAACCGAACTTTCAAGCCGCTACATTTATTTATATGAAACTATTACGGGCGGGTTGTTTCCATTCCCTGATGCAGGGAAGCCTATGAATGAACGAATTAATGAAAATTTGAAAGATGTGGTATAAACACAGAGTACAGGGAGAAAAATGAGTAAAAACAACAAAGAAAACGAAAACGCTGTAGGTATTGGCATCGCTTTGGGTGTTGCTTTTGGCGTAGGAATCGGAGTGGCTTTCGGAAATATCGCGATTGGGATTTCAGTTGGGATTGCAATTGGAGCCGCTATTGGAACAACCTATACACATTTGTTTAATAAAATTGATAATAAATAATTGCAGGAACATAGAGCTTTAATGCTTTCCTCTGTGAACCCTGTGTCAGATAATTTTAAAAAGGAAATAAAATGAAAACGATTATAATAATGGGTTCAACTTCAGACGAACCGCATGCAAAAAAAATAAAAGATAAATTAGACGAATACGGCATCGCTTGGGAACAACATGCTGCATCCGCTCACAAGCAACCGTTAAAAGTGTTAGAAATTTTGACCGCGAATAAAGATGGAAAAGATATTGTCTATATCACCATCGCTGGACGCTCTAATGCATTGTCCGGATTTGTGGCCGCCAACTGTGAATTTCCAACTTTAGGCTGTCCACCATTTTCTGATAAAGCGGATATGCTGGTGAATATTCATTCTACATTGCAAATGCCAAGCAAAACACCGGTGCTTACCATCCTTGATCCCGGAAATTGTGCGTTAGCCGTAAAGAGAATTTTTGGGGTTTAAAGGAACGCGGAGCTCACGGATTTTAATGAGAAAAATTAATAGATAGTTTTCTCTGTGATCTCTGTGGCAGATAAAAAGGAATTGTAATGAAAACAATGACATGCAAACAATTAGGCGGAGCCTGTGATAAAGAATTTGAAGCTGATACTTTTGACGAAATCGCAGAAATGAGTAAAGCGCATGGAATGGACATGTTCCAAGCCAAGGATGAAGACCATTTAAAAGCCATGGGTGAAATGCAAAAATTAATGCAAGACCCAACTACCATGGGCGAGTGGTTTGAAAATAAAAGAAAAGAATTTGATGCAATTACAGAATAAAAATAGCAACAGAGTACACAGAGTTTTATGAGAAAAATAATTAGTACGCTTTCTCTGTGATCTCAGTGGAAAAAAATTAAATGAATTCTTTAAATAACATTTCTCCTTTAGACGGTCGCTACGCAAACAGCATAAGCATCTTGTCGGATTACTTTTCAGAATCTGCCCTTATGGGCTATCGCCTTAAAGTTGAGATTGAATATCTTATCGCTTTGGGTAACGAAAAAGAAATTAAAGACTTACCTGCATTTTCAAAAGATGAACAATCCCGTCTGCGAAAAATCTATCAAAACTTCAATTCGGCCGGTGCAGAAAAAGTTAAAGAAATCGAAGCAATCACCAATCATGATGTAAAAGCAATTGAGTATTACATTCAAGATAAGGTGAAAAAATCTTTACATCCGTGGATACATTTTGCACTCACTTCTGAAGATGTAAATAACCTGTCCTATTCGCTTATGTGGCAAGACGGATTGAAAAATGTTTACCTAACATCGCTAAAATTGATAAATAAAGAATTGAAGAAATTGGCCCAAAAGTATAAAGGCTCACCTATGCTGGCTTTGACTCATGGACAGCCTGCAACGCCCACCACATTCGGAAAAGAATTGGCTGTGTTTTGTGCTCGATTAGATCGGCAAATTTCTCAAATGAAACCCCATACATTATTGGGGAAATTTGGCGGCGCTACAGGAACGTGGTCTGCTCATGTGGCGGCATATCCCAAATTGAATTGGACAAAATTTGCTGCAAAATTTATTCATTCTCTGGGGCTTGAACCCAATTTGATTACTACTCAAATTGAACCCCATGATTCTTTAGCCGAAAGTTTTCATCAAGTAATTCGGGTGAATTCTATATTGACTAATTTATGTCGGGATATGTGGTCTTATATTAGTCGTGGAATTCTCGGACAAAAGAAAGTGGCTGGCGAAGTAGGTTCATCCACCATGCCCCACAAAATTAATCCGATTCAATTTGAGAATGCAGAAGGAAATATGGGCATTGCCAATGCATTGCTCAATCATTTAGCCACCAAACTTCCGGTTTCAAGAATGCAGCGAGATTTAACGGATTCCACAACTTTGCGAAATCAAGGTGTAGCGTTGGGACATTCCTATTTGGCATTACAAAATATTTTAAAAGGTTTGAGCCGCATTACCATTCATAAAGTAAAGATGACGAATGAGCTCAACAATCACTGTGAAGTCTTGGGGGAAGCGGTGCAAACCATCCTGCGAAAATCGGGCAAACAAGATGCTTACGAACAGTTAAAAACATTGACCCAAGGACAATCCATTAATGCAAAATCTATGGCTGAATTTGTATCGGGCTTGAAAATTTCGGACGAAGATAAACGAACTTTATTAGAACTGACACCGGAAAATTATATTGGGCTTTCGAGTAAATTGGTGGAAATCTTATGAATAAAAAAAGGGTTAACCTGTTCGTGTGTTCAAGTGTTCATGAACACCCAAACACATACGCACATAAACATTTATACGCCGCAGCGTACGTGATCACATTCCCACTTAAACACATGAGAACTTATAAATGTGCGGTATAACCGGAATTTATTCCCATAAATCTGTCGCGGCGGAACTCTACGACAGTATCATTCACTTACAACATCGCGGGCAGGATGCCGCCGGTATTATGACGTACGATGACCGTATGCATAAAGAAAAAGGGATGGGTCTCGCCAAAGAAGTTTTTAACGAATCCAACATGGAATTGCTTACGGGGAATATTGGTATTTCTCATAATCGATATCCCACCCACGGCGGATTCAGTCATGGCGAAGTACAGCCGTTTTGGACATCTGTCCCTTATGGCATCGCCCTTGCTCATAACGGAAATTTGACCAATTACCAAGAGCTGGCAGAAGAGATTACGAATAAAGACAGCCGTTATTTAAACACGAATTCGGATTCAGAAGTTCTCTTACATTATTTCGCTGATTTGCTCCACACCAACAATCCGCCAGAAGATAGCGAAGAGTTTTTCTATCTATTGTGTAATGCGGTAACTAAAATATTTAAACATGTAAAAGGCGCTTATTCTGTGGTCAGTCTCGTTATCGGAAAAGGACTTGTGGTCTTTCGCGATCCCCAAGGAATTCGCCCGCTGGTAAAAGGTGAAAGGTCTAATGGTAATGGTGGGAAGGATTACATATTCGCTTCCGAAAATACCATGTTTTATACCTTGGGATACGAGCCCAAAGGTACGGTTCTCCCCGGTGAACTCATTTATGTAGACGAAGATGGCAAAGTATTTAGCAAGCGCTTGATGAAAAAGTCATTCAATCCCTGCATATTTGAATATGTGTATTTTGCACGACCCGATGCCACATTAAATGATGTAAGTGTTTATCGATCCCGATTGCGAATGGGTCAAAATCTGGCGGATGCGTGGAAGAAAAAGTATCCTGACATAACGCCGGATATTGTGATTCCTGCTCCAAGCACCGCGAACACATCTGCCCTTTCATTTGCCCATGAATTGGGTGTGCGATATTCGGAAGGATTATACAAAAATACTTTCATTGGCCGCACCTTTATTATGCCGGGACAAGCTGAACGAAAAAAGTCCGTGAAATATAAATTGGTCCCGCAAGAATTGGAAATCCGCGGTAAAAAGGTTTTAATTATGGATGACAGTATTGTTCGTGGAAATACGAGCCGTGAGATTGTTCGCATGCTGAAAGACTTTGGTGCAAAGGAAGTCTATTTTGCGGTAGCCTGTCCGCCGGTGATATCGCCTTGTTTTTATGGCGTGGATATGCCCACCAAAAGTGAACTTATTGCTGGGAATATGACCGAAGATGAAATTCAAAAGCACCTGAAGGTAGATGCGCTTCTTTATCAGAAAATTGACGATTTAGTGGAAGCTGTAACGCGGAAAGGAGATCACCATATTGACACACCTTGCATGGCTTGTTTGGATGGAAACTATGTTGGGAATGATATTGATGAAGCTAAAATCGTTGAAATGGAAACGATGCGCGTTCACGATCGAAATGGGGATTGAAGAAAACATGTTCATGTATTCGTGTGTTCACGTGAACACGTTTACACAGAAACACCTGAATACTTAATAAATTAAATGAAAAATAAAATATTAGTCATCGGTTCTGGCGCACGGGAACATGCCATTCTCCGAGCTTTGGACCGTTCCCCCCAAGACAAAGAAATATACTGTTTGGTTTCCAATATGAATCCCGGCATTGCGGAACTTTGTGACGAAATATTAATCGGGAATTTTAATGATTCTGAATTTGTGGTGAATTATGCAAAAGAAGTTGATGCAACTTTGGCCATTATCGGACCAGAAAATCCGTTGGCAAATGGTGTGGCTGATGCACTTTGGGAAGCGGGCGTAAAAGTAGTGGGGCCCAAAAAAGACCTGGCGCAATTGGAAACATCTAAAGCATTCACCCGAGATTTATTGAAAGAATATGATATTCCCGGTGGCCCCAAATATCAGACATTTAATTCCATAAATGGTGTGGCTGATTTCTTAAATATATTGGGTGAAAACTATGTGGTAAAGTATGACGGTCTTGCTGGCGGAAAAGGCGTAAAAGTGTCCGGCGACCATTTGCATTCTCATGAAGAAGCATTGGCGTATTGCCAAGAATTGGTGGACAAAAATGGTGAATTTGTGATTGAAGAAAAATTCATCGGTGAAGAATTTTCACTCATGAGTTTTTGTGATGGGGAAACGCTTAAACATATGCCTGCCGTCCAAGATCATAAACGAGCTTATGAAGGAGACACGGGATCCAACACTGGCGGAATGGGAACCTATTCCGACGCGAATCACTCACTTCCATTTTTATCAGATAATGATATTGCGGAAGCTCATGAAATTAATATTAGAACCGCCAAGGCGGTAAAAGACAAATTTGGTGATGGTTATAAAGGCATCCTATATGGCGGATTTATGGTAACGTCCACCGGAGTAAAGCTCATTGAATACAATGCGCGATTTGGCGATCCAGAAGCCATGAATGTTTTGTCTTTGCTCGAGTCTGACTTTATTGATATTTGCCACGGCATTGCCGACGGAAATTTAAAAAATATTGATGTCCAATTTGCAAACAAAGCCACCGTTTGTAAATATGCCGTGCCAGAAGGCTATCCGGGAAATCCCGTTATAGGTGAACCAATTGATATTTCAAAAATCGTAAATCCCGATGGTTTATTCTACGCATCAGTAGATATTCAAAACGGACAATTGGTAGAAGCCGGGAGCCGAACCGTAGCCGTGGTGGGAATTGCTGATACCATTTCAGACGCAGAAAAAATTGCAGAAAAAGAAGTGTCGTCTATTGGTGGACCGCTCTTTCATCGAAAAGATATTGGGACCGATTCCGTGATTCAAAAACGCATTGATCATATGAATCAACTAAAGCGCGAAAGTGTTTAAGTGTTCACGGTCATTGATAATTTTTTTTCATTAACACTTGAACACACAAACACGTGAATACTCTAAAATTAGGAGTTTTAGGTTCCACAAAAGGGACCGATCTCCAAGCCATTTTGGATGCTATTTCTTCCGGCGAATTGGATGCCGAAATTTCTATCGTACTATCCAACCGGAAGAAAGCCTATATATTGGAACGAGCAGAAAATCATAATGTACCTGCCCTTTTTATGTCTCAAAAAGATAAAACCCGAGAAGAGTTCGATTCTGAAATTACAACCATTCTAATAAAACATAAGGTTAATTTAGTTTTGCTTATTGGATTCATGCGAATTTTTTCCGCAGAATTTTGCCGTGAATGGGGTGACAAATTATTAAATGTTCATCCATCCCTTTTACCAAAGTATGCTGGCGGAATGGATACAAATGTCCATGAAGAAGTTTTAAAAAATGGAGAAGCTGAAACCGGGTGTACAATACATTTTGTTACTGATGAAGTGGATGGCGGCCCCATATTAATTCAAAAGAAATGTACCGTAGATTTCGATGATACCGTGAGCACATTAAAAGCCAAAGTCCAAAAATTAGAAGGCGAAGCTTTTGTTGAAGCAATAAAATTGATTCAAAGTGGAAACGTGTAAAAGTGTTCATGTCTTCGCGCCACGTTTTCTCTTTAACGCATGGCCACTCAAATACTTTTCATACTTAAAAACCCCAACACTGTAAACACAATGATAAATCAATCCCCCATCAAAATTAATCGCGCACTTATTTCTGTCTTTGACAAAAAAGGCGTGGTTGAATTGGCTCAATCTTTATACAATCTCGGTGTTGAAATCCTTTCCACCGGCGGCACGGCCAAAGCTTTGCGAGATGCGGACATTCCCGTTACCGATGTGAGTGAGTATACAAAATTCCCAGAAATTATGGACGGCCGCATAAAGACCATTAACCCATTAATAGAGGGGGGTATTCTTGGTCTTCGAGATAAACATTCTTATGATGCCAAAGTGAATAATATTAAATGGATTGATCTTGTGGTGTGCAATCTCTACCCTTTTTCAGAAACCATTTCCAGTGATGATTGTGATCTTGCGTTGGCTTTAGAGAACGTGGATATTGGCGGACCAACCATGATTCGTTCCGCTGCAAAAAATGTAGGCTGGGTTTGTGTTGCGATAGATCCATCCGACTATTCCACAATTACCTATGAACTTGAATCAGGTCAAATTTCATTTGAGACACGGAAAAGATTATCAGCCAAAGCATTTGGCCATACTGCTCAATATGATACCATTATCCATAATTATTTCAAGAATGAAATCCTGTCAAATAATCTTTCGCTCACCTTTGAAAAACATTCTGAAATGCGCTATGGAGAAAACCCCCACCAGACCGCTGCTTCCTATAAAATTCCCGGAAATAATGAGCCCAATATTCTGAACGCTACCATTCACCAAGGGAAAAAATTATCTTACAATAACATCATGGATGCCGATGGCGCATTGGCGTGTGTTCGAGAATTTGACGATACAGCTTGCGTGATTGTAAAACATTCAAATCCTTGTGGCGTTGCAATTGGAGATAATTTATTGGATGTTTATACCCGTGCTTTTAATGCCGATTCACTTTCTGCTTTTGGCGGTATAATTGCATTCAATCGCAAATGCACAAAGGAAGTTGCCGAAGAAATTTGCAAAGTATTTGTAGAAATTGTATTGGCACCAAGTTTTGAACCGGAAGCATTGGAACTATTTAAAAAGAAAAATAATCTACGTGTGTTGGAAATTGGCGAATTTGGTAAACGATTGCCAAAACTTGAAGTCAGAAATATAGATGGTGGTCTTTTAGTTCAGGACACCGACATTAACACTTTAACACGAGAACACTTTAACACAGTAACGAAGGCACAACCTTCGGAACAAGACATTGAAACCGCTTTATTTACATGGAAAGTATTACGTCACGCAAAATCTAATGGAATTTTGATTGCAAAAAACAACACCACAATTGGACTGGGCGCAGGACAAGTAAGCCGTGTGGATGCAGTGCATATGGCATTACGAAAAGGTGGCGAGAATGTAAAAGGTGGTGTGTTGGCATCAGATGCATTCTTCCCTTTTCGGGACAGTATTGACGCCATCAAAAATTCAGGAATCAAAGTTGTTGTGCAACCCGGTGGATCTATCCGAGACCAAGAAGTAATTGATGCTTGTAATGAATACGGCATTGCTATGATTTTTACCGGAACAAGGTGTTTTAAACATTAAAATATCCGTAGTTGGGTTTCGAACCATAAAGTCAACATCCCATTAAAACATTTTCAAATATTACGATATTATTTTTCCACGATTTAATATTTCTATAATCTATACGTCGTGCTTTAGGCGTAAATATTTTAAAATTTGGCCTTAATTTTCTCACTTATATTTAGAGAAATGAATCCGAATTCATTTTTCCCCAAAATATATAAATGAAAAAAGACACAACATTTATCCTATTAAAAACAGCGGGCGTCATTGGCGCCCTTTATATGTTCCTCGTGGGTATAAAAGGCATGTCATCCGCTATAAAACATATGGGTGCGGATGTCGCTGACAATATTTTTACAGCAACGAGTGATCCGTTTGTTGCCCTCTTTATCGGTGTTTTCGCTACGGTCCTTTTCCAAAGTTCATCCACCACAACTTCCTTAATTGTTGGAATGGTCAGCAGTGGGTCTCTTGGAATTGCAGGCGCAGTTCCCATGATTATGGGTGCAAATATTGGTACCACAGTCACCAATACTATCGTGTCCATGGGACATATTAATCGTGGAAACGAATTCAAACGAGCATTCGCAGCATCTACGGTTCACGATTTTTTCAACATTCTTGCTGTCATAATATTATTCCCATTGGAAATGATGTTCCATGGAATTCAAAGATCATCGGAGTGGATAGCCAGCCTTATTTTCGGGAAAATTCACAATGTGGATGTTTTACAAGCCCAAAGCCCTATCAAAGCAGCGGTCAAAACCGGGGCAAAATTTATTGAGCAATTTTCTTTTGATAATGATATTTTTTATTTGGTCTTAAGTGTCCTGGTCACATTTCTTATGCTTTATTCCTTGGTGAAATTACTTCGTAGTTTAGTGCTGGAAAAAATTGAAGTCTTTTTTGATCAGTACATTTTTAAAACAGTTTTACGAGCTATTGCATTCGGGATTGTACTTACCATAATGGTCCAGAGTTCTTCCATTACAACATCTTTAGTTGTGCCTCTAGCAGGAGCGGGTGTACTTACGTTGCGACAAATATTTCCATTCACTTTGGGGGCCAATATCGGCACAACAGTTACAGCATTATTGGCGGCTCTCACCGGAACCGTTTCCGCACTCATCGCTGCCATTAGCCATTTGCTGTTCAATATTTTCGGGATTCTGGTCATTTACGGATTACCGCCATTGAGGGCTATCCCACTCAAACTAGCCGAAATGATTGCTGAATATTCCGTGAAAAATAAATTTATTCCCATTGGATATTTATTGATTGTGTTTGTTGCCATTCCATTAACCATAATTTTATTAGGCGGATAAACCGCTCACATACAAAAAAAGAGAGATACATTATGTCAGTCTTTAAAGATATTGTCACACTTTGGAATTCAGATGACCTCCTATCCCAAGCTTGGGATGAGTCATATAAAATGATGGTATTATCAAATGAAATATTTACTCAGGCGATTAAATATTTGCGAGAGGGTGAGAATAAGGACACCATAAAAGCCCTGAAAAAACGAGATGTTGAGATAAATACTTTCCAAAAAGATGTGAGACGAAAGGTTGTCACCCATTATGCAATCAGTCAGGACATCGATGATCTCCCAAACGGCCTTGTTCTTCTGAATATGGTTGTTGATATTGAACGAGTTGGGGACTATACAAAGAATATTCTAGATCTGGCATTAAACCACCCCAACACGATAAGGTCGGAAGATTATTCTGAAGCTCTCCATCATGTGGAACAAGAGGTTATATCTCGATTCAGTAAAACACTAGAAGCTATTCACACTCAAGATGTGGAAGTAGCGCGATCTATGATGGATTCTTACAAAGAGACGCTTACGGGAGTTTCTGATGATATTGTCAATGGATGTATATCTGGAAAAATTACCTTGGGCAATGAATCAAAGACTGTAGCATTGGCCCTATATGCTCGGTATTTAAAACGGATTGGTGCTCACCTAAAAAACATAACAACCGTTCTTGTTAATCCCTTCGAAGCTGTAGGATATAAACAGTAATGAAAAAAATTATTTGGTTATATTTATCATCCTTTGGGATTATGTTTGCCGTGTTATCCTGGCTTCAAGAAGGCGGACTGCTCCCCACTCAAATGGGATGGAATAAAGGATTGTTGGCTTGCGTTTGTGGAACAATTCTTTTTGGGACTCTCCCAAGAAATATGGAATAACCAACTAACATAATTATTTAACTTTTTCAATACGCGAAATTTCGCGTTCTTAAATTCAACTAAATTAAGTTAGAATTTGAATTGAAAATTCACTACGATTGAATTTTCAGTATCCCCTTCTTCTGGTCTTGTAATTCTTAAAGTGGGTGCGATGGTTAAGCCATTTTCAGCATTATAGTGGACACCTGCAATAATAGACTGTTCTAATCCACCATCAAAATCTGTATTCGCATCAAATTGATCAAATCGCCCTAATATCGATATTTTATCTAAAACTTTAACCGTCGCATAGGCGGAAATAATTTGTGAATTTTGACCTTTGATCCCTTTCTTGTCATATTCTAATCCGGCACGAATTCCATTACCAGAATAGCCACCAAATAGACCCAAAACCCCTGAGCTTTCTAAGGAAATCATGGTGGAATCTTCTGGCATTATAGTGTTGGGATCGTAATCAAAATCTCCAATTATTTCTTGATCATAAGATTCATAAGAAAAACTAGCTCCCACATTAAATCCGGCATTATTATTTAATTTGGTTTCACCATATACAGCGTGGAATGACAATTTTTTATGTGAATCTGTTTCTGTCATTTTGTAACCACCGCCATTGGTAATTAGGGCACTTGTGGACACGGCACCGAAAGACCGTGATAAGCCCACACCTAAATCTGCTGAAGATGAAAATCCGTAGGTGTCCATGGGCATTTTAGCAATAAACCGATGTCCCCAAGTATTTTCCATGGTTTTGAACATATTCATGCCCTGCATTCCTAAAGTAACATCCCCAAGATTGGTTTTCCATCTGAGCATGGCTACTTTTAAAAAAGCTGTATAGGCACTGCCTCCATCGTTATTGCCCATATCATAAGTCACATTATAAAACAGGTCATCACTAACACTATTGGCGTAGGATAAATATGCCCGTTTCATCTTGAACGCATTCATCCCATTTTCGTCTAAATCTGTTGTATGATTAAAAAACACTTTTCCGCTCAAGTTGCTATCCGCTAAAAGAAACGTGCTAAAAAAAAGGAGTATTACTACTTTTTTCATGATAATACCTTTGAATTGATTTTTCCCAAAAATTATAGAACGGAACTTAAAAAATATTTTTATTTTGAAATCCAATTAATATATGGGCACTGATGGATCAATCTCAGTTGACCAAGCGTGAATGCCACCCCTTATATTTACCGCATCAAATCCTTTTTGCTCTAAATAAAGACAGGCTTGTGCAGACCGAACGCCCGAATGACATAAAATATAAACCGGCTCATCTTTATTAATTTTGTCTAATTCATAGGGAATCGCCATCATGGGGATATGGATGGCACCATCGATAGATGCCGTAATAAGTTCACGATCTTCCCGTACATCTAATAAGGTGTACTTTTCAGAATCCTCCATAGATTTTTTTAATTCTTGTACAGTGATTGATTTCATAATTTAAAATATCCAGTTTTGTGGGGTCCCAAATTTGGGATAGCAAATTCTTTCCCAACGATAGTGAAACCCATTTTTTCATAAAAGCCAAAAGCCGTCACCCGCGCATTACACCATAATATTTCTGTATCTGTTTCCATTTTTAAATACTGAATTACGCCATTTAAAACCATGGTGCCATAGCCTTTTCCTATTTCAGCCGCCTCCGTTGCCATGCCCCGAAGTCGCATGGCCCTTTTTACTGGCATTGCTTCAAAAGATTCATAATATATGGATGCAACGCATAAAATATTTCCACTTTTTTTTACCATAAAATGGGCAGAATCATGCTGGTCGTCTGTGGGCATTATGGATGCTTCTAATGGTAAATTTGGGCGAAGCACTTTATGCCTTAGTGGACGAACCACATGGGAAGAAACTTTTTCTACTTTAAGCATGAACTACTTTTGGGTTATCCGTTATCATACTGGCAATCTTGTTGCGATTACACCAAGCCATCGCCGGGACCGTATTAATAGTCCATAAATTTAACGGTAATTGATGGCGTTTGCTCATTTCAATCATTTTACCATCCACCAGATCTCCTCTTGGATGAAAATAATCCGGATGAACCCAATGGGTTACCCAAGACCATTCCGTGTCTTGTAAAATAAATCCAATTGAAACATTGGGATGAAATAGTCTGTAGTATGCTACCACAAACGGATTAAAAGAAGACACCATAAATGGATGTTTTATTCCATTTTCTCGGATGGATTTTCCCAATGTAAATGCAGCGGAAAGATCAAAAAGCCTATGCGTTTTAATTTCAATATTTAAAAAGATATCTTCGGGAACCGTTGCCAAAACATCAAAAAATGTTGGGATGGATTGTGGATTAGCTTTATGAGAATATATACCGGTTTGGATCTCTTTTACTTTGGCGATATTTTGATGATGAATACAGCCATGACCATTGGTTTCCCGTTCTAAATCAAAATTATGAGAACAAACAAGGGTGCCGTCTTGAGTTTGTAAAATATCCAATTCAATCGCTTTAAACCCAACGCTAATCGCTTCCTTATACGAAGAAAGTGTATTTTCCGGCGATTTGATTTTCATTCCACGGTGGGCCATAACTTTTGGCGGCTTGGGTCGTTTCCGTGCTGTCCAAAAATATCGATGTCTTACCAAAAGCAAGGTGATGGTAATGAAGAAAAGTAATTCAAGCATGTATTATGGATTAAAAATAAGGTGCCGAAATAAATGGTCGTTTTCAGGGGAACGGATAAAATCTTCATTAAACCACGTTGTGCGATATTTCCCGCTGTGATACATCTCCGCTTGATCCCGATAATGGGAACTACTTGGCATGCCCGATTGTCCGGTTGGTAAAATAAACTGTGTTTCATTCATATTGTTGAAATCAACAATTCGACGCATGGAAGCACCGGCGGTTTGATGATAGGGTTTATTGAATGAATATCCACCTGCATTTGGAGTCTTGTCAGATCCACCAGAACGGAACGGCCCAACATTTAAATTAAATAAATTATCAAGAATTTTTACTTTTGATAACATATGAGGGTGCGTCAGCGTATGTGCATCTCCCCATTTCCAGTTGGACACATTCACGCCATAACTCGATTCCAATTCACTCACTGCATCCGTTACGGATTGTACAATAAGTTCAGTTAAAGTTTCAACATGATCTGGCGTGGTAATATTGTCAATCCAAGAGGACTCTCCTGTTTTAAAAACTTCACGAATTTTGCGATGAACCAAATATTTTAAGCCGGTATAGGCTTCTAAATAATTTTCGCCCAGCAAGGCGAGCTCATCGCCATACATATTTAAAACGAGATGACGAAGCGTTGCGTGAAACACCAACGTCGCTTCAGAATCCACACCTTCAACGCCATCCCACTCTTTCAAAAATTCATAAGCTCGTTTTACATTACCCGTTTCTTCCCCTGTTTCTGTCAACCAGATATGGGGTAATATTTCCTGTGAGAACGGAGATGTTTGATCCAGTTGAATAGATTTCATGTCTTCAACTGTCATGTCCTTCATATCATCCAAGCGGCGTTCAATTTGTTCAATTCGGCTAGGATCTGCCCAGAGTCCACTAATATAATAAGGGAATTCATTCCCAATGGTTTGGTTATTGGCCGTGGCAATGTATCCTTTTTTTGGATTATATAAAAAAGGCATTTCTTCGAAAGGCACTTTTCCCTTCCAATCATAATCAGGGTCATGGCCGGGTCGCGGGACCATACTAAAACCTTCTTTTCTGATGGGAATATAAACCGCGGGACGCCAACCAATATTTCCGTCAACATCCGCATAAACTATATTTTGTCCTGGAACCCCAAATTTTTTGATTCCCTTACTGAAATCATTCCAATTTCTCATATTGTTAATCATCACCCACGCATCCATTTCCGTGGTATTCCAGTGTCCGGTCCAAGCCATAGACATGGCAACATCTTCACCTTTCAAGAGTCCATGGATGTCGCTAATAATGGGACCGTGGTGAGTCATTCGAATGGTAATGCTTGTATCTTTTCCATCCTTAAGTGGAATAGTTTCTTCAAACAAATCCATGGACAACCATCGGTTTCCGGATCGATATTGATTTGGATTATCCGGATGAATTGTTTCTACAAAAAAATCAACATCATCCACCATGCTGTTGGTAAATCCCCAAGCGACCCGTTCATTTTGCCCAATAACGGGCATGGGAATTCCGGCAATACATACACCCGATATATTGAATCGACCCCCTTTTAAATGAATTTCAAACCAACGAGGTGGTTGCGTATAGGCTAGGTGAGGATCATTGGCTAACAGTGGCTTCCCGGTAGCTGTCAATTTTCCAGACACCACCCAATTATTAGATCCAATATCTGCATTGTGTTCACCAAACATATCACGGAGAGCAAACTCCTGTTCCATAATTTTATCAAAAACAGGTTTTAAATATTTAAAGGAATTTTCCGAAATGCTTGGTTTATCTTTTGGATAACCCGGAATAAGATCCGCTAGTTTTTCTTCACCAAAATAAGAAGCAACTGCGCCATAAACAATTTCAGGTTTCCATGAACCCTGCATTTCGTGGGCCATCATTCTGGCATAACCAGCGACAATGCTGGGGTCCCAGTACGGTGGGTCAATTCCCAATATTTTGAATTCAATGGGTGGATCATTTTTCACTTCATCAATGCGTAAATTGATTCCTTTACAAAAAGTGTCAAAGATTTTTTTATTCCTTGGCTCCATGGAAGAGACCATTTGTTTTGCAACATGATGAATTCTCCATGTCCGCAAATAAATATCGCTATCAATATAATCATCTCCCAAAGCGGACGCTAATTCACCCCGAACCGCTAGAGCTACGATAGACAGTTGAAAAAGCCGTTCCCGTGCTGCAAGATACCCAGCCGTAAAAAATAAGTCTTCTTCATTATCAGCAAATACATGGGGCACACCAAAATCATCTGTAAATACATCTACGGATTTATTTAATCCAGGTAATGAATAGTCTCCCTCATAAGGTGGAAGCGGATGGTGAAGCCAATTCCAAATTAGAATAAGACTCAATAAGACGGCGCCCAATGAATAAGATAAAATTCGATTTTTCATTTTATTTAGATTCTTTTTTTAATTGATACAGCACCCAATTATTTGGGTCAATATTTAAGTCCGATTTTACAGGAATAGCAATTCGATTTGGAGAATTATTCAATATCAGTTTACGATTTCTTTCTCCATCAAAAGATTGAAATCTAATTTCAATAGGCATTTTAAATCCTTCTTCTTTCCACCAAAATTCTACAAACTTTTTATTGTTGATAATTTCTTCTTCAACCATCAAAGTGGGCAAAATATGATTGTAGAGATATTGATCAAAAAACCATTGAATATCTTCGCCGGAGTTTTTTTGAATTAGCGAAATAAATTCTTTGGTGGATGTTTGATTGTGGGGGAACTCTTTGGGCATTTGCATATATTCTTTTAAGCTCTCCCTTAAAATTTCATTCCCAATTAAATATCGCAAAGTATGGAGAATATGAGCGCCTTTATAATAAATATCGTTATCTGTTTTATATCCGGTAGATGTATTGCGCCCTGGAACCACTGCTTGTTCGTTTTTAATATTCTTTTTATACCGATTATTCACAAAGGTTCTGGCAGCTATTTTCCCAAATTTTTCTTCCACAAATAAGGCTTCTGCATAGGTATCAAAACCTTCATGAATCCAGAAATCAGCCCAATCTGCAACGCTTAAATAATTCCCCCACCATTCATGTCCCATTTCATGAAACATAAGAAAGTCGTACCCTAATTTTGTTTTTTTATACTTGTTTCCATAGGCGTTGATGGTTTGGTGTTCCATGCCCAAATACGGCGTATGTACCAAACCAAATTTTTCCTTCATCCATGGATATTGCCCAAAATTTCTGGCATAAAAATTCAAATATTCTTCTGCATCATTGAGTAAGTCTTCTGCGCCATTCCGTTTTTCCGGTAAAACATAATAAACCATTTTTAGCGGTTTATCCAAAATGTATCCGGTCTTTTCAACGGCTTCAAAATAGCCGGCTGTAAAATTCACATTATAAGTACTGATAGGATATTCGGTACGCCAATGCCACGTTGTCCACTTATTTCCCGTTGGGTGGACAGATTGAAGGACTCCATTAGCGGCAACAGTTAGAGGATCCGGAGTGGTAATATACATATCAACCCCATCCGGTTTATCGCTTGGATGTTCCTTACACGGATACCAGATATAAGCACCGTTTGTCTGGCAAGATACAGCAATCCACGGATGTCCGTCTTCGCTTTTTTCCCAAGTGAAACCACCATCCCAGGGCGGTTTTTTTGCCACGGGCGGTTTGCCGCTATATTTAATAATCAAGCGATGGGATTTAAAAATACTCAGTCCCGGGTTTTCAATCAAGATTTTATGGTTTTTATGTGTAAAGGCAAGATTCATCCCATCAATGGCTGTACCGGAAACATGAAATTGATCCAATAAATCAATCTCAATTTTGTCTGGTTTTCCGATTAAAATAAAGGTGATTATTACTTTTCCTTCTAGGGTCTTTTTATAAGGATCAACTTTTAATCGAAGATCGTAATGGGTCACATCCATGGCAGCTTGATTGGGTGACAATTTTCCACCGCTGTACACATCCAGGGAAAAACCCAAAGAAATGAAAAGAACAATCATCAGATAATTTTTCAAGATTTCATCACCTTGTATTGATATTGAAATATACCGTCCATTTCATCCACTGTAACCATTTTCTGAAATACCAGATTTAGTGCAGGTGTTTCACCATCAAATAAAGGAATACCTTTGCCAAAAACAAAGGGGTGGGGCGTTATATATAGGTGCGTTAAATAGGGAGAAAATCGGGCATAGGTTTTTCCGCCACCAATGATAAAACACCGGTCTTCATAGATGTTGTTGAGAATCGCTTGTGGATTATCATTGCGATGAATTACGATCATCCGTCGCCCTTCAAGTTCCGCGGCCAGTGTGTCGTAGGTATTCGATCCCATGACCACGGGATGTCCCAATGTTTGCTCTTTAAATAAGCACAGGTCTTTGGACCAGGTTGTCACTTCACGATTGTGGCGGGCAATGAATCCATCAACCGTCACCGCCGCAATAAGAATGACTTCCTTAGGCATTGTCCTCTATTTATAGGATCTGGACTTTTTCCAGACACTCATATCATTAAACGTGCTTTTAAGATTTGTTAGATTTTCGTGATGATTGGCAAACATTAAGATATTTATCATTCGTCTTGTATCATCGTTGATTGCGTTTTCTAGTAACTTTACGGCTGAACTTTGTTCGAGTTTTTTTAATGCAATAATTGTTTCTTCGTCTCTAGTAAAGTCGGCTTTATGTTCAAATATTATTGTTTTTAGCTTTCGAGATCTTTCACGAATACTCATTGGGCTTTTTTCTAATTGTTCAATGGCAGAATTTTTTAATTGATTAAACATTTCTCTATCCATTGATGCCAAGATTTCTGGTGTAGTTGAAATAAAATCATCTGCCCGTTGATTCACATCATCTGCAGTGAATGCCCCGGATTGAATTACAAAACTCAAGTAATGGGTCTTTTCGCGATTCGTGGTATAGGACCAAACTATGTATCCCAATTGCTGTTTTGTCCTCATTTCTGTAAAAAATGGTTGCTGGAGCGCCTGCCTTATAACCATTGATGCTGCTCTCATTTCTGGAGAGTCATCTCCCAAAACATATTCCCGATAAAAACAGGAATTATTCACATCTAGTTTTCCAACATATTGAATGACTTCCGCATCAAGTTGAGTGAGGTAATTTATATCAAATGCTTGATTTCGCTTTAGGCCCTTTGTTTTGGTTTTTTCCTTATATAATCGAAGTGCTCGATGAGCATCCCGTTCTTTAAAGTCCCCATAAACCAACCCCTCAATAAACGTTTTTTTATAAATAGATCTACCAAATTCTTCAATATCTGCCAGAGTTGCAGTTTTGGCAATAGGAAGGCTTTCAGCCCAACTATATTTAACATGATTAAAAAACTCAGCACCTTTGTCTCGGGTTTGTTGATGAGCATCCGAGAGGCCAAAATTCTGGTAGTTACGGACTATCTTATCTTTCACTGAATTAAACTGGTCTTCTGTAATGGAAAAATCAACCATATGATTCAGAATCATTTCGTAAAGCTTCATGGAAGATTCTGAATAGCCACTTACGTTAAGGAAAATACCTTCGTATCCATCGCGGAATGAATAATTCAACCCCGCTTGTTTAGCGGGATACCCCAATTCGTTCAACGATTCATTCACGCATGCTGTATAGAGTTTTAAATGAACACGGTGCTTTAACATCATAGCATCATTTGGAAAAAGGATTTTTATGTCAATCACGCCCTTGGGACGTAAAAATTCATAATCTTTTCCAAAATAAAGATTTGTTCCGGCCCCATTTGATATCCGCCTAGGTAAAATTCCTTCTTTCATTTTCCGATTGGGAACCGATGCGGTCTTTGGTATAAATGGATTTTCAGTGGCAATTGCGAATTCTGACCGCTTATTCGGTGCAAGAAGCGCCTGATAAAATTCATTATCTTCAGAATAAGAGTAGGGCGCCTGATAATAGTGTTCTATTCGGTCGGTTTCTATGCCTTTTGCAACCAAAACCGCAATCATATTTTCTGGAGATAAAAAGGACAACAAAGATTCAAATGTTGCGGGTGAATCATCTGAATAAATATAATTAACCCTACCGGCATCTTCGATAGGATACATCATGATTTCATTTGCTAATTGGGTTGCCCGCCACATACCTTCGCCTTTACTAGCATAAATCTCTTCCAACGATGCCATTGATTTTAGTTCATGAAATACGTGGGGTTGGTGACCCGATTCTTTCATCAGAGCAATATAATCAAAAACCGCTTTTATTATTTCTTTGTATTCCGTCTGCCCTTTTGGTGTAAGTCCGATCCTAATTTGTGCTTTACCGTATTCTTTAGTTTCTGAATGAGCACCAGCAGATAAGGATTGAGCCCACCCCATGTCTTTTAAATAAGAAAGGAGGCTCCCTGCCCCTTCATATCCAAGTATAAATCCTAATTGACGACCCGGCTTACTTGTATACATCCCTCGAGTGCTTGGGAGTGGGAAGTCTAATTCCAAGTCACGTAAATCTTTTACCGGATCAATTTTTATTAATCTAAATGTTGATTTTTCTTCGAGGGGTTTAGGATCGTGATTGGTTCTTTCTAAATTGTGATTTTTAATATCTGAAAAATACTTTCGGGCCCAAGATTCCAATTCATCTAAGGGTTGGGAACTCAAAAGGGCCAGGCCCATTCGATTTGAGCTATAATTACTATTATAAAAATTGACTAATTCTTCACTCGTTATATCACCTAAAGTTTCAAGGTTACCCGTTGAAAATTTTCGAGCAGGGTGCCCTTCTTTTACAAATTGATTTAAAATTTGGTGATGGCGCCAATTATCACTCATGATATTTTTCTGATGTTCAGAATTGACAGCATTCACTTCTCTTGCGGTGTATTCAGGCGTAAAAAGCGGACTGATAAAAAATTGAGCGAAGCGGTCTAATGCACCTTCAAATCCGTCCGGCAATACCTGAAGTTGATAATTGGTATGATCGCTAGCGGTATAAGCATTTGAATATCCTCCGAAAGTTCGTAAATAAGTAGAATACTCATCCACATCCGGATATTTTTCTGTGCCGAGAAATAACATGTGCTCTAAAAAATGTGCTAATCCCTGCCGGTCATCTGGGTTTTCTAATGATCCAGTTTCCACGACCATTGATGCAGCAGAAACATTAAAACTTGGATCCGACAGAAGATAAACTCTTACGCCATTATCCAAAATTAATTTTCGAACTTCAGATTTATCTAATGGGTGTTTATCTAGGGGAGTACTGTTTATAATGGTTTGGCTCATAATTATTGTGCTAAGTAATAAAAATAGTGAATTCTTCAAAATGATGTCCCTTCATATTATGGTTATAATAAATCTAATGATTTCTTTATTCGATAGGTTAAATATCTTCGGTGGGCTTTTGTTGCATCATCTAATCCCTGTATTTTGGATGAATATTTTTCGATCTTTTTCAAATTATCAAATGCATAAGATATAATAAGATGATCATATTTTGCCTTGCCCTTGTTTTGGACAATTAGAATCAGTCGTTCTGTATACTCTATTTGTAAATTACGCCGAGTTGAATTTACATTTGAATCATTATCAGCTGAAAAACATGCTTTTGTCAAGTCGGACATCATAGCCAAAAGGCTATAACTATTGCCGTACATTTCCGTATCGGATATTCTTTTTGTGACTTTAATATGCAAAAGGTGATCAAGAATACCTTTTTGTATTGAAAGAAACTGATCATGAATTTTAGGATCATACGTTCCGCTAAATCCTCGACGCTCTAATTGTAGATAATCAAAGGTACCTTCTGGAATCTCAAACGCATTCGGCGCAAAAACATATTTATTCAATAAGGTCATTGCCCACTTTTGTTTAGTTTCCGATACAGGAGAAAATGGGGTACCCTTATCTTTTTGACCCACGAAGGATCTATCTATCAATACACCGCCCACATACCGAGAAACTACACCAGCAGAAGAAGAATATTCCCGAATGAGAATATTATATGCATCAAAAAATGCGTGATAAGATTTCCCATTTTTCTCATATCTTTCTCTTAGGCCTCTGAATAGCAATCGTACATGGTCCATCCTGTCTTTAGCATATCCTACAGGGTCATCGCTCATATCACCAATCATTATACGGGGGTCTATGCCTTTCCCGGGAGATCTCATATCATCTGCGTCATTTCCAAAACCAAGCTCATTTTTTGTGGATTGGTTTAACAAAAACTCTGTCCGCAATTTTTCTTCCAACTGACTTTCCAAAGAGGGTGTATACCCAAATTGGATTGCCCAAATATCATAAGGACCCGGTGTTGTAGAATAAAATTGGCCATGGTGTTTTGAATCTTTATTTACATTGGCTGAAACATAATCCATAACAGATGAAGTTAGGCCAACTGGTTCCGTAACATTTCTATCATGTATATTTTGAAGGCTGTGTAGGTTGCTCGCATAGAAGTTGTGATTCAATCCGAGGGTATGCCCAACCTCGTGGAGCGTTAACTTGACCAAACTTTCATAAATCAAACGATGTTGCTCAAGTTGAGAAAAATCATCTAAACTACTCAAGGCGGTCATACCAAATAAATTCCCCTGATGTAAATAAGAACCAACCATACACGTATTTTTAGGATCAATATTTAGCTCAACATTCAGAGTTTTATGAAGTTTTTCATACTTCACTCGATTTGTAAAATAAACATACTCAAGCATAATATCTGCTCCAAGAATTTGACCCGTTCTTGGGTTCACAAAACTCGGGCCATAGCCACCGAAAGGAGGCCTTGGCGATGATGTCCATCTCAATACATTGTATCGTATATCTCCTGCGTCCCAACTTGCATCGTCCGGTTGAACTTGAACTTGGATTGCATTTTTAAAACCCGCTTTTTCAAAAGCCTTATTCCAAGCCAGTACCCCCTCTTTAATCGCATCGCGAAACTCATGTGGTGTTGTATTTTCAATCCACCAAACAATAGGGTTTACCGGCTCAGACATTTCCTGAAGCTGGTCCTTCTTTTCCAGAGACCAACGATGAACCAGATCCCTATAAGGGGTCACATCATCGGGCGTGGTCATGTCTGTAACTTGGGTCGTAAAATAGCCAACACGCACATCCTCGAATCGTGGTTGGTAATTATTGATTGGCATTTGGATAAAACTGTGCTGGATCCTGACATTCACAGAACGGGCATCGGTCAAGCCGCGATCCGAGCCCCAGTTGGTTGGAAATGGGTTTGTATAAACATACTGTACAATCAAATCTGTATTTTCAGGGTAATTATGGATGCCATCATATTTTGTTCGTTCTTTTGCCAGTTTGCCAAGTTTAAACGGATTCTTATTTTTACTACCGGGGATAAATCCTCGGGTGATCTGGTGAAGTGCCTCAGAGAGAAACACATTATCAATTTCAATAAGCACATTACCTTCTTTCTCGGCAACAACAAATGATGATGCCAGGATCGCCGTACTGATATTTGCATCTGCGGACCGTATCAAAGGATTTTCCGGATCAAACCAGAAAGCATTATTCTGGACTTCAAATTCAATTCGATTAAAATATTTGTTTAATTTCATAACGTGTGCCCCACGATAACTTCCACGGAATACACCTGCATTTAAATGTCCGTTCAGACCATGAACAAAATGGATAAATTCTTGTCCGATCTGTTCTTTTTTTATTAGCATGGACAGTTTTCCATTGGTTGTATCCTGATATAAAGTGAACAGCCCGGGAATTTCTTTTTTGTCCTTCAGCGCTTCCGCCATAGTTTTCTTTTTAGGCGGTTCTACAGGTTTTGGGGTTCCAGCCGTCACTATAGGTGTTTGCCCTGTGGGTGAATCTTGCGCAATTGAAAAAGCGAATATTAAGGTTAAGATTATGAGAAACATTTTCATATTAATGCCCTTTGTTCTTTGGGTTATATAAATCGGTTATTGTACCGGAGAACGCTTCGGCGGCGGCGGCAAAGGTTTCACCAAGTGTTGGATGAGGATGCACCGTAAGGCCAATGTCATCTGCATCTGCCCCCATTTCGATAGCCAGCATTCCTTCTGATATCATATCGCCTGCACCGGGGCCAACTATACCCACACCAAGAACCTGTTTGGATTCGGGATCGAATAATATTTTTGTTTTGCCCTGATTAGCGCCCATGGCGATGGCCTTCCCGCTGGCAGCCCAGGGAAATTCGCCTTTTTCATAGGAAATCCCATTTTCTTTTGCCACTATTTCTGTAAGTCCTGCCCAGGCCACTTCCGGATCTGTAAATACTACGGACGGAATCGCCCGCACATCAAATACTGCAGAGTGACCAGAAGCGACTTCCGCTGCAACCTTCCCTTCATGGGTAGCTTTGTGGGCTAACATGGGATTCCCTGCAATATCACCAATGGCAAAAATGTTTTTCACCGAGGTGCGCCGATACACATCCACATTAATAAAACCTCGTTCGTCCATTTCAATATCGGTTGAATCAAGGTTTAACAAATTTGAATTTGGTTTCCGTCCCACAGCGACCAGAACTTTATTATAAACTTTGGTGGTGGCCCCTTTATCGTTTTCAATAGTGACAGTCAGAGTTCCGTCATCATTGGGTTCCACCGAAGTCACTTTGGATGAAAGTAAAATTGATTCAAATTGCTTTTTCAATTTTCGTTGGAGTGGCTTAACCAGGTCCGGATCTGTGCCGGGAAGCAAATTGGGTAAAAATTCAACCACAGAGACTTGTGAACCAAGCGCTGCATAAACTTGTCCTAATTCCAAACCAATGATTCCACCACCAATAACCAAAAGTCTTTCCGGAATATCAACGAGATCAAGTGCGGTTCGCGAGGTGAGAACAGATGAATGATCTGCGGGCACACCGGGAATCATGGCCGCGGTGGATCCGGTAGCAATAATACATTTATCAAAGGAAACAGACACATGGCCGTTTTCCGTTTCAATATTTAATTCTAAATTGGATTTGAATGTGGCGGATCCTTGAATTGTCTCAACATTTCTTACTTTTGCCATTTGAGTAATTCCACCGCTCAACTGGGATACAATTTTGTCTTTATGGGCACGAATAGCTTCTAAATCAATTTTTGGTTCTCCATAGGTAACACCCATTTTTGCTAAGCTTTTCGTTTCATCCATAACCTTTGAAATATGAAGCAATGCTTTGGAGGGAATACATCCCCGATTTAAACAAACGCCACCCAGGGTTGGGTCCTTATCAATTAAGAGAACTTGTTTTCCGAGATCAGATGCACGGAAAGCTGCGGCATACCCACCGGGACCCGCACCAATAACGACGATTTCTGCATGTTTTGTTCCGGTCATGGTTTAATCTTTATGGTGTGATAGGTCCGCAAGGACTTTGGCAAACCTTGAAGTAAATGTTGCCGCGGCCGCGCCATCAATCACTCGGTGATCATATGACAATGAAAAGGGCATCATAAAACGTGTTTTGAAATCACTGGATGATTTGTCAAACACTTGTTTCAATTTGCTCCTAGATATTCCCATAATCGCGACTTCTGGTGGATTGACAATGGGTGAAAATCCTGTTCCACCAATTCCGCCCAGACTTGAAAGAGTGAATGTTCCCCCTTTCATTTCATCGGGTTTCAATTTTTTGTCCCGAGCTCTTGAACTTAAATCTGCGAGCTCAGACGAAAGATCCATGATAGATTTTTGATCCACATTTCTCACAACAGGAACCGTAAGTCCGCTTGGTGTATCAACCGCAATTCCAATGTGGTAATAATTTTTTAAAATTAAATTTTGATCTGTGTGGTCCAAAGAACTATTGAACTCGGGCATTTCTTTTAATACGATCGTTACTGCCTTCATGAGAAATGGGAGAAACGTGATTTTAATATTTTTATCACTCGATTCATTATTCAACGATTTTCTATAATTGTTTAGATCTGTGATGTCCGCTTCGTCAAATTGCGTTACATGGGGAATGGTGTGCCAAGCGCGCTGGAGACGTTCTCCAGTAATTCGTTTAATTCTAGTGAGCTTTAGTATTTCAATCTCGCCCCACTGAGAAAAGTCAACCTCTTGTTTTGGGGCACTCACATTCCCGGATGACATAGCCATTTGGAGCTTTATATAGCCATTAAGGTCGTCTTTAGTTATTCTTCCTTTTTGGCCAGTGCCATTCATTATTTCAAGATTGATATTAAGCTCTCTTGCTAAACGACGAACGCCCGGGGAAGCAAAAACATTACTAGTAATAGGGCTATCATCCAGAGTTTTTCTGGAATCTAATTTTTCAATTTGTGTTTCTTGTGGGGTGGTTATATTGGCAATTGATGGGGCTTCCTGTGGGGCCTGTTCTTCGATAGGCGAAGCGGGTTCAGTTTCATCCCGTGAAACTTCTATCTTCATAAGAAGATGGCCTGGTTTTAATTCATCTCCTTCAGATACCAATATTTCTGTGATATTTCCATTCATTTCTGAAGGGATTTCCATGGATGCCTTGTCTGACTCTAAAACGAGTAGTGTATCATTGGGTCCAACCGAATCACCTACGGACACTGTTACTTCGCTTACTTCGGCACCATCTATGCCTTCGCCTAAATCGGGTAAAATAATTTCTTTAATCATCGTTTTTCCTAAACCGTAATGGGGCTTGGTTTTTCGGGGTCAATATTATATTTCTTCATAACATCATATGCTTTTGACATTCCCATTTTTCCATCAAGTGCCAATGCACGAATCGCAGCTAAAACAATATAGTACCGGTCCACTTCAAAGAAATGTCTTAGGTTTTCACGGGTTTCGCTTCTACCAAACCCGTCGGTTCCCAACGCATAGTAGGGCCCGGGAACATAGGGTCCAATTTGTTCAGAAACCATTTTCACATAATCTGATGAGGCCACTGTTGGAACTTGATGTTTACTCAACGATTGTTCTAGGTGTGATTTCTTAGGTGTTTCATCTGGGTGTATCAGGTTCCATCTTTCGACTTCTTCAGCATCTCTTCGAAGTTCGCTAAAACTTGTAACATTCCAAATTCCAGGTTCTACATCCCAATCATTTTTCAAGAGATCAGCGGCAGCTAATATTTCGCCCATGAGAGGTCCGCTACCCAAAAGTCGAATTGTTGGGTTATCTGTTGATCGAATTTTATAAAGTCCCTTAATGATATCATCTGCAACACCGTCTGGCATGGGCGGATGAATATAATTTTCATTTTCAACTGTCAGGTAATAAATAACATCTTTCTCGTCTTGGCACATTTCTTTCATACCATGATGTACAATAGTAGCAATTTCGTAAGCATATGATAAGTCGTAAGCTTTTATGTTAGGTGTTGCCGCGGCTGCAAGATGACTATGTCCATCTTGATGTTGGAGACCCTCTCCGTTTAGAGTTGTTCGTCCAGCTGTTCCGCCTAACAAAAATCCTCTTGCGCGCATATCGCCTGCTGCCCAAATAAAATCCCAGACACGCTGAAAACCAAACATAGAATAATAAATATAAAATGGTATCATTTTTATTCCATGGTTAACATAACTCGTCCCTGCAGCAATAAAGGATGAAATTGAGCCAGCCTCATTGATCCCTTCTTCAAGAATTTGACCATCGACCGCTTCTTTATAAAATAAAAACTGATCTGAGTCTACAGGATCGTAGAGTTGCCCCTTATGAGAATAAATTCCCAATTGTCTAAAAAGTGGATCCATCCCAAAAGTTCGGGCTTCGTCAGGAATAATAGGGACAATATGCTTTCCAACTGATTTATCTTTTGATAGTATTGTAATTAAACGTACAAAAGCCATTGTTGTAGATATCTCTCTTTCGCCTGTTCCATCTAATAATTCTTGAAATATGGAAATATTAGGGATTTCTAAGGGTTCAGAGTTATCTATTCTAATAGGAAGTGACCCTCCCAATTTTTCCCTTCTTTCTTTTAAATATTTGTATTCTGGGCTACCTTTTTCTAATGGATAAAATGGTGCTTTCATAGCATCTTCATCTGAAATGGGTAGATTAAATCGATCTCGAAAATGTAGAAGTTCATCTTCATTCAATTTTTTCTGATTATGGGTAATATTTCGCCCCTCGCCTGCCTCACCCAATCCGTAACCTTTAATTGTTCTCGCAAGAATAACCGTAGGTTTCCCCTTATAATTCACAGCTTCGTTATAGGCTGCATACATTTTTAAAGGGTCATGGCCTCCCAATCTCATTTTTGCTAACTCATCATCAGAAATATGTTCTACCATTTTTAGCAGTTCCGGGTATTTTCCATAAAAATGTTCACGAAGATAGGCGCCACCTTCCACCACATATTTCAGTAAATCACCATCTACCACCTCATCCAAACGTTGGAGTAATAAACCGCTAGAATCATTTTCCAATAACTCATCCCAGTCAGACCCCCAGATCACTTTTATCACATTCCATCCTGCACCCCGAAATACGCCTTCTAATTCCTGAATCACCTTTGAATTCCCTCGGACAGGCCCATCTAATCTCTGGAGATTACAATTCACAACAAAAATCAGATTGTCCAGATTGTCCCGAGAAGCTAGAGTAAGCGCCCCCAAAGATTCCGGTTCGTCCATTTCCCCATCGCCAAGATATGCAAAAACCTTTCTGCCAGTATTTTCCATAAATCCACGATCAATCATATAATTCATGAACCGAGCCTGGTAGATAGCCATAATTGAGCCCAGCCCCATGGATACCGTGGCAAATTGCCAAAAATCCGGCATTAAATAAGGATGAGGGTAAGATGAGAGCCCTCCATCCTTAGAGAGTTCCCGTCGAAAATTATGGAGGTTGTCTTTGTTCAACCTGCCCTCAAGATATGCCCTGGCATAAATTCCTGGAGATGCGTGACCCTGAAAATAAATCAGATCTAAACCATTGGGGTGATTTGCTCCCTTGAAAAAATGATTAAAAGCCACCTCATATAGGGTTGCTGCGGATGCAAATGTTGAAATATGACCCCCAATCCCTGGCGTTTCTTTATTCGCCTTAGTAACCATTGCCATGGCATTCCAACGTACAATTGATTTAATTTTTCTTTCAATTTCTCGGTTGCCGGGGTAATCTGGCTGTTGTCCGGGTAAAATTGTATTTACAAAAGGCGTGCTTGTGTTGAAAGGGAGCCTGGCGCCTTTTGATTGGGCAAAAGAAATTAATGTTTCTAAAAGGTGTCTCGTTCTCTCAAAACCGTGTTCTTCCAGTGCGTCTTCAATGGATTCAATCCATTCCTGTGTTTCTTGTGGATCTGGGTCTTTATAAGGATTGGGCATAAATAATAAGAATATTGACAGTTATTTTGAGCCTGAAAGTTACAATAAATAATCTGTTTATCCACGGAAGAGCAAAGTGGATTTATTTTATTTATACTTCAATTTCTTTCCAGTCTCCTTTTGATATTTTCCAAACCATAATACCTGCAAATAAGCCCATATACAAAGGGAACAAAAGCCAGGGGGCTTTAAATCCTAGTTCATAAACTACGCCAAACACATAGCTTCCTAATACGATTATACCCCAAGTTAGACACGATTCTACCACAGCTGGGAAAAGCGTGTTACCTGCACCGGATAATGCAAACCAAAGCGTAAATCCAATAGCATCCAAAAATTGAACTGCACCAATCATTCTTAAACCAAAAACACCCATCCTGATTATTTCAGGATCATCGGTAAATAAAAATAGGTAATATTCCGGAATCAAAATAAAACTCATTCCCATGGTACCCATTATATATACAGAAAGTCTAACCGATTCCTTTATACTCGCTTCAGATTTATCTATTTTCTTTTCACCCATATATTTACCAACCAGCGTGGCACAGGCCTGCCCTACGCCTAATGCCGGCATAAATGATGCGTGCATAATCGTAAATAATAATTCTGTGGTTGCAAGCTCAATGAGGCCAATCATACCCATAATTTTATAAAACACAGACCACCCCACAGCAATGACTGCTTCCTGAACACCCTGGGGAAGCGCCAGTTTCAATTGTCGTTTCATCATCGTTTTATTAGAGGACAGGCTGAACACAGAAAAACGATCTTTTATCTGGCTTGAAAAAAGAAATGAAAAATAATGTACCGCCATCCAAGTTGATGCGATTAGAGTGGAAATAGCGGCGCCCTTTACACCTAAAGCAGGAAAGGTTGTCCACCCCCAAAGGTTAGATAAAAATGATAAGGATGGGAATGTTTCTGCAAAAAATTTAGTTACCCCCACTGACCCATAAATGAGTCCTGCATTAAGATAAACATTGAGAGCATTACTGGTAACGGTGACACTCATATGAATCTTTGTCTTTTCCACCCCGGTGAAAAATCCCTGAAACACAAAGCTGTAGGCGGAAAATAAAAGACTGATAAATATCACAGATGTATAGTCCACTGCGAGAGGTGTGGCAATAGGATCATTAATGAAAAATGGGATGATATCTTTTGCCCAAAGCCAACCCGCCAAGGAAACAGGCAGGGCATAAAGGGTCGCCATGATTAATCCGTTATGCAGAGCAGTGCCGCATTCTTTATCAATTTTTTGTCCCAGGCGACGGGACGCCACCGTTTGAACCGCTGTTCTGATTCCCAACACAAGGCTAAGCGCTCCCCAAAGTAACATAGCACCCATCCCTGTGGCGGCTAACGCTTCGGCGCCAAGCCGGCCAACCATGGCAACGTCCACCATACTCATGAGCACCCTGCTTAAATTGCTTAAAATAACAGGAAATGCTAGCGTGAACACTTCTTTAGAAATAGCTTTATCTTGTGGAAAAATGAATCGGAACATGTTTAATTTAAATAGTAGATATGTAAAACGTAACTGGACCGGATTAAATAATTACGTTTTAAAAACTTATTTCGCATTGTGATTTTCTATCTATATTTCTTTTATATTTATTTTTTGTTCTGCCAAATATTGGCGTGTTTTACTACACACAGGTGCAGAGGTTAAAACAGAAATTTTTCTGGCCTTTTCCACCGATTGAATAGATTTCACCAACTCGTGAATCCTTTTTCCATCTTTCATAATAAGTCTACTTTTACGATCGACATAAATAAAGAGGTCACCGGAATTATTTTGCAGGAGCCGGATTCGATGAGAAAGGTTGTATTTTCGTGGGTCAATATTTTTCATAACAGAGTAAAAACGACCGGGAAATTAAGCCATAGTTTTCATCCAATCGTCTATGAATATAAACTATTCAAAAGAAGTACAATCGGCTAAGGAGTCGGGGATACCCATCTTGGCCCTAGAATCCACAATTATTTCACACGGTATGCCATTCCCGGATAATCTGGAATTTGCACAACAAGGAGAATCATTATGTAGGAGAAATGGTGTTGCTCCAGCTACAATTGCTATTTTAAATGGTGAAATTCATGTGGGATTGGAAGCAGGTCAATTGGCGGTTATTGCTGAAGAAAAATCTGTAAAAAAAGTATCGCGACGAGAGTTGGGAATGGCAATGGCAGAAAAGTGGCATGGCGCAACCACAGTATCGTCAACAATGCATATTGCTCAGCAAGTTGGAATTTCTGTTTTTGCAACGGGTGGAATTGGCGGTGTTCATCGAGGTGTAGAATACTCTTTTGATGTGTCCCAAGACCTTATTGCATTGGCAAACATTCCCATGATCGTTATTTCTGCAGGAGTAAAATCAATCTTAGATATACCCAAAACTTTGGAAATAATGGAAACACTTGGAATTACAGTTGTTGGATATAATACCGATGAGTTTCCGGCGTTTTATTCAAGAGAATCTGGGTGCCTTGGAATTCATTCTGTTTTATCTCCCGCTAGCATTGGTGACATTTATAATGAAAATGTTTCAGCACGACTTTCATCTGCAATGCTGGTTGCAAATCCTGTTCCTGAAAAAGATGAAATACCGGCAAATGAAATGGAATCCATTATTGAATCCGCATGCAAAACAGCGGCCGAGCAAAATATCATCGGAAAAGAGCTAACACCATTTTTACTAAAGGAAATTGTGGAAAAAACTTCGGGGCGCAGTCTTGAAACAAATAAGGCTTTGGCTATAAATAATATAAATCTTGGCATACAGATTGCAAATGGATTAGTATAATACTGTCGAATTGTCAACCAGTGAGCTATTGCGCGATTTTTGTATTCAATATTTAAAAGAGAAAAAAACATGAATAAAATTCAATCATTAATGCTGCGACACCCCCTGGTGAGTGTTGTATTAATTCTACCCTTAACCATGATGTTTACGATGGCGGTTTTTTCACTCATTATAAATATTGTATTGCCTGGACTTTTAGCGTTGTGGTTGGCGGGCTGGGTTTACACATCTATTGTTGGGCAGCACTGGCGCCGGAATATCAATGAGCCGTTTTGGTTTATTCGGGTTAGTTAGCGACTTGTTTCAATTCGCTGCATTTTGACAATGTTTCATTCACGAAACTCACCATACTTTCATCATCGATGATCTCCTTACCCATGGGTACATTTTCAAAATGGAGTGTATTTACAGCAGATTTTAGGATCTTTCGGGTTTGCCCAATTTCTTTCCGTCTTTCGGTTATTTTTTCTAGAACTGCATCTTGGCCAGCATAGATCTCTTCCAATTTTTTACTCGAATCCGAATCCTGAAGCCGATCTAATATTCGTCGGGTATAATTCATCTTTTCTTCTAGATAAGATACATTTGTAACAGGATATGACTTATTTTTTATATTTAGTTCTGTCACATTCAGAAACCGTCCCTCCCGACCGCTGGAGTAGAGATAGGGACCATCCACAAGCTGCCGCATCATGGGGCGTGTGAGACTGGTGCTGCCGCTAGTATAGATCAGGTCAGCCTCAGAAAAATGGCCTGGTAGATCTTTATATGTGGATCGATCACTATTGACCAGCATCACAATTATATCCACTTTTTTCTTTATTTTTGAAATGATTTCCTGCCCAGTAATGATATAATTATCCAGGATCAATTCGGGGATGGAATCGGGCACCAAGTCTGTTAAACCAATAATACCGATCTTTAAATCAGATCGTCTCAGAATAATATAAGGCTCAAATAAAAGTTTTCCCGTATTCCCATCCCTAAGGTTGGCAGAAATGAATGGAATGGGTGTGGATCGTGTAATGTCCAAAAGAAAAGGTAGTCCATTTGCCAATTCATATTGCCCTACATTTATGGCATCACAGCCAATTTGACCATATCCTTTGATGATAGCAGAGGCGCGATATGATTCTGAACTGCGGATGGAATCATGGAGTGTGTGAGTGGAAAAAAAGAGATCCCCTGCATCTAGGATGATGGGGCTCTTCCCTTCTTTATTCATATTCATTATTGTCACATATTTCCTGGACAGACCGCCCAGTGGTTTTTTGGGTCATCCACAAGGGTCTAACTGTCCGTGAACGCTTCCTGTGACAACCAGGGTTACGTTTCCCTGCCCTACCAGAAAAGATATTAGAAAAATACCCGGTAACCATATTTTAATGATGTTAAAGATCATTTTAACAGCAGGATTTTCTGTACAATAATTTTATTCCCGTCATTTAACACAGTAAAATACATCCCCGTTGCTACCGCACGACCGTTCTGATCCTGACCCTGCCAAATCACCTCGTGGTGGCCCATATCTCTCCAGCCGTTCACCAGCTCGGTAACATCCTACCGCTTATGTTTTGCGTTAGCACAAAATCATCCAGGGTATCATCATAACCCAGATCGATAATGGCTTGCTCAAAGTTGTCATCTGGGACATAGGTGTTTTGCCCCCAGAGCATGGACGCAGGGGCCAGGAGAATAATAAAAAGGAATAAAGGGATGAGGGTGTTGATTACGGTACCGGCAGGCTCGGGGGTTCGCCAATCGCACTGGAAGCACCGCCTGCGCCGCCATCTGCTGACGCACCGCCGCCCATGGCTACCGCTGCACCGCCGCCCGCTACCACAAGGCCAATGAGGCCATAAAGTAATAATTTGCTGCCGCCCTCACCATCTGCCAGCTCGGCGGATGCTTTCTTGCGCTTCTTCTTCAAGGCACGGGGCGGATCCAGTCCCAGAATATCCCAGGCCAGGATCTCGATCTCAATAATGAGTCCATCCACCTTTCCGGAATAGGTAATGCTTTTCATCCTTTCCGCTACACCCGTGGCCACAGAAAACATCTTGGCATCTATAGTATAGGTGT
>JAPYRR010000088.1 GCA_029936885.1 Fidelibacterota bacterium
AGAATAAATCGCAGAAAATCTTCCGGTGTCAATCCTTCACCGCTTAAAACTTCGATACCTCCTACCCAAAGTAATAAAACCCCTATCATTACACCGAGGGTTTCGGTGATGGGTGAAGCCAACAAACGCAATTTTGCTCTGCGGAGAATTAATTGGAAATAATGATGTGTTTCCTTAAAAAATCGCTGAACCTCGTACCCTTCCATGGCAAACGCTTTAACCACACGAATGGATGATAATGTTTCTGTAATAATATTGGTGATACCGGCAATCATGGCAGCGGTGCGTTTTGACTTCCGACGGATACTTCTTCCAATTGATAAAATCGTTAAACCGGCGATAGGAAGAATGATAATTGACAACAAAGCCAGTTTCCAGCTAATAACAAATAAAAGCAATATAAAGGCCAGTAAATTGATGGGTTCAACGAGTAATTGATGAAAACTGGAACCTAATGCACGACGTAAGTTGGCCACATCATTAATGACAATTGATGTTAATTCACCTGATTTTTTCTGATCAAAATAGGAGAATGATAATGCATTGAAATGTTTGTAAAGACGATTTCGCAATTCAGTTATCAAATGGAATTGAACCAATGTCAGGAAAAAATTCTTCATATACAGAAATACATTTTTCGTCAGGAAAACAACCATGATGGATATGCACAATATTTTCAATGTTTCATGGGGAGTTTCTCGAAGGATCAAACCATTGGTCCAATACTTCAATTTTTCATTCAGAGTGAGTGTCTCCTTTCCTGTCAACTGTGAATGATCGGTCAATAATTGTTGAAAATCCATCAAAATGTTGTTGATCAATGATGCTGTGAGCCAAATTGAGGCACTGTTCAATAACACATATACCAACGCTGCCAGTGTAGACAACAGCAGATACGGCCAATGTTGGATGACCAGTTTGAACATACGCTTATAAAGGGATTCTTGCATAAAGTTGTTTGACGAGCAGTTTGACTCTTGAGAATTTACGTTTCTTTATAAAAACTTAATAAGTTAATAGACGATTTCGTAAAGTCTTCTCATACAATTTTTTTGTAAATCATTTTTTGGTGAGGAATTTCTGCTTCAATAAAAATGTCCCCAACTTTTTCAAATCCAAGTTTTGAATAAAATGAAATAACAGATTCTTGTGCATTTAAATAAATTGTTTTTTCATTTTTTAACTGATTTAAAATGAACAAAACTAATGCCTTCCCAACACCCAAATTTCGGGCTGTTTTCATAACGGCAAATCGTTCCAATTTAACGCCTATTTCAGTGTGGCGGAATCGTGCAGTTCCTACAGGATTCCCTGATAAATTTGCTAAAAAATACGTAGCATTAATTTTATCATCATCCAATTCAATTTCTACTGGAATATTTTGGCCAATAATAAACACCTGCCTTCTAATCGTTAAACACATTTGGAACTCTTTTTCAGATTCAGCTATTTTAACTTCAATTTCCACAGGTCAAATTTCGGTTAATCTTGCTCAGTGTTCACGAGAAAAGATTCCAAAAATTTTACAATATAATTTTAATAATTACGTCGCTTATTTTTCATTGCGAATAAAACAATCCTAAATTGAGCTATGAAATCAGCCGGTATTTATATCCATATTCCATTTTGTGCAATCAAATGTATGTATTGCGATTTTTATTCCATTGCGGATCGAGAAGAGTCCATTCCTAGATTTGTTAATGCACTTATTTCTGAAATTCAAAGATGCCAAATTGATACGACTGAATGGAAAATTGATACTATTTTTATCGGGGGCGGGACACCTAGTTTACTTGAGGCAAAACAAATTGAATCTATCTTAGAAGCCTTGGCTGCAAAATATGATCTTTCTTCTGTAAAAGAATTCACGATTGAAGCAAATCCTGGCGAGGCTCCAAAAGAACGACTTAGAGATTTTCGTAGTTTCGGAATTAATCGAATTTCCATGGGTGTTCAATCTTTAGAACCCAAACTTTTAAAATTTCTAACACGAATTCATTCTGTCGAACAAGTTTTTGAAACATTCGAGAATGCTCGAGCCGTTGGATTTGAGAATGTGAATTGTGATCTCATTTATGCCATACCTGGACAATCCTGGGAAATTTGGGAACGAGACCTAAATCGCATTATTGAATTGGAACCAAATCATATTTCCGCCTATACCTTGACCTTAGAAAAAGGAACGGACTTATTTACCCTTGTAAAAAATAAAAAAGTCACAATGCCTAAAGACGGACAAACGGGCGAATGGTTTTTGAAAACCCATGAAATGATGAAAATGAATGGATATGCCAGTTATGAGATTTCCAATTTTTCTAGATCAGGGATGGAATGCGAACACAATCTTCACTATTGGAGAATCCACCCATATTTGGCATTTGGTCCATCCGCTCATGGATTTGATGGTACGAATCGTTGGAATAATTCTCGATCTCTCGATCAATATCTACAGCAAATTGAATCCGACAGTTCTCCTGTTTCAATGAAGGAGACATTATCTGAAAAGGATCGATTGAATGAATTAATCGGGTTTGGTTTAAGAATGAATGAAGGGATTAACTTGAAAAGAATACCTGAAAAATATCAGAATGAATTCAACAATAATTTTATAATTGCAGAGAATAAATGGGAAGGTTGTTTTATTAAAAAGGATGAATCAATCTCTCTGACCCCAACCGGAATGGCTTATTCTGATGGAATTGGGATTGATCTAATGTTGGATTAGTCAGTTGAACACTTGAACACTTGAACACTCAAACATTCAGACACTTACTCAATATGTAAAGTGTTTAATTTTTTCTCCTTCTTCTCCAATTCGCGTCATGACTTCAATTCCCATTTCTAAATGTAAATCAACATATTTACGGGTGACTTCTTTATCGGATTCTTCTGTCTTAACCCCGTCTGGCGTCATGGGTGTATCGGAGACTAACAGTAATGCACCTCGATCAATTCCATTGGCAAATCCTGTAATAAAGATTGTTGCCGTCTCCATATCAATTCCAATAGCGCGTACTTTTCTTAAATAAACTTTGAATTCCTCATCATGTTCCCACACTCGGCGATTGGTTGTATAAATTACACCAGTACGATAATCCAATTCATGCTCTACCAATAATTGAGATACATATTTGTGAAGTTTAAAAGATGGCATGGCAGGAACCTCTTTAGGAAAATAATCGTCGCTTGTTCCTTCTCCACGGATGGCTGCAATGGGAAGAATAAAATGGCCCAATTCAGTCGAGCGTTTTAAACCGCCACATTTGCCCAAAAACAAAACACCCTTGGGCGAAATACTGGAAATAAGATCCATGATAGTTGCGGCATTGGCGCTTCCCATCCCATAATTAATGATGGATAGTCCGTCATTATTTGTGGCGGATGTCATGGCACCGCCTCGCCCTTTCACTTCCACTCCAAATTTTTCAGCAAACTTATCTACATAATTTTGGAAATTCGTAATCAATATCCATTCTCCAAAATCTTCAGGTTGCGTGCCAGTATATCGTTTGAGCCAGTTTCTTGTTATTTCTTCTTTATTAATCATTGGGATCCCTCTAAAAATATTTTATTCAATTTTAAACGTCTAAAGTTAAGGAGATGGGGCAATGATCGGAGCCATAAACATCTGAATGAATATCTGCATCAACACACAGGTCTAGCATGCCTTCATTCACAAAAAAATAATCAATGCGCCAGCCAATATTCCGATCTCTAGCGCCCGTTCTGTAGGACCACCAAGAATATCGGTCACCTTCTTCATGGAATTCTCGAAATGTATCTCGCCATCCATGCGCGACATACGTGTCTAACCTTTCTCGTTCAATTGGCATGAATCCTGAGATTTTAATATTTGCTTGGGGCCGAGCCAAATCAATAGGATGATGGGCTGTATTCCAATCCCCAGTTACAATTACATTATTCCCCGATTCCACTTGCTCATTTATTATTGGAAGTAAATCATCATAAAAATCCAATTTATAATTCAAACGAATGTCATCTTTTTGTCCATTGGGAAAATAAATATTGTATAGTAGAAAATTTTTATGCTCTGTAATAAGGACGCGACCTTCATTATCATATTTTTCAATGCCCAACCCTTCCTGAACATAGAGTGGTTCTTCTTTACAAAAAGTCGCCACACTGCTGTATCCCTTTTTCTTACCGGAGTGCCAATAGGTGTAATATCCATGGTCATTTAATATTTCTGAAGTGAGTTGTTCTTTATGGGCTTTTGTTTCTTGAAGACAAAGAATATCAGGTTGTTCCTGATCCAAATAATCTAGAAAACCTTTTTTCACCGCAGCGCGGATCCCGTTTACATTCCATGAAATTAGTTTCATAAAAAATCCTTACTATTATTGAGTATGGATGTAATAGAATATTTTGAATTTTTATCAAAATTTTCACCACTCCATCCCAACCGTTAATAAATCAGATGGCGATTTTAACAGACCTATCCAAGGGGAGCAAAGTATCATTCCGTGAATTTAATGGGGTTGGACTTATGGATTTGCTTAACTTCTTACCAGAATAATTGGATAAATAAATGCCCCAAGAACGTAAAGGAATTGTAAAATCAAGTCAGAGATCATATTTCAGGGAATACAATTTTGAAATCACAGTAATAATCCTGATCGCATTAGGAACTTTCCTTATTGTGGAAGATCTGGAAATAAAAACTTATATCTATCGATTTATAAAAGGATTTTTCTTCGGTATCGGAAACATCATCAAACTGATTCAAAGTGGAACCATATTTGTTATAAGCCAATTTGAGACATCTGACCTTGTTGGGATTTCGCTCATTCTATTAGCAGTTTTTTTAATTGTAAAACGTTGGAGAGATAGAATAATTGAAAGACATTCTATTTTATCTGAGTGCCCAAATTGCAGTGGTCACCTAGTTCGAACACATAGAGAATTAAACCATAAAATAATGAGCTTCATTTATTTTGCTACAGTTAAACGCTATCACTGTAAAGCATGTAGCTACACAGGAATTAAGCTCGTTAAACGATAAAAGGGATTAATATGGACCTAAAAGAACAAATCATAAATGATATTAACTCAAACACAATTATTCTCTATATGAAGGGTACAAAAGATATGCCTCGATGTGGATTTTCAAATTCAGTTGTAAATGTATTAAATCATTATGGTGTTGATTACAAAGCAGTGGATATTTTGGCTGATCCCATGATACGAGTAACACTGAGTGAACATTCCAACTGGCCAACCATACCACAATTGTTTGTGAAAGGCGAATTAGTTGGTGGCGCAGATATCACAATTGAGCTTCACCAAAATGGACAATTATTAGACATTTTAGATAAAGCCAATTCTTAATAAATAAGTTCTATAAAAAAGGGTTGGTGAACCCTTTCTCTCCACAATAAATTTGCCGCCGAATCCGAAAGGTATCCTGATATTTTGACCCATCTGTTTGCCTAGTGTGTATCCTTGCAACAGGATGATTCCACAAATTAGCAAAATTGGTTTATGGAAGAATATTTTTGGCCCGTTCGCCTGCCTGGCGGCAGACAGGTCTAGTGGTTATCCCGACACGTCGGGAAAGTTTTCATCCTGGCAACAGGATGACTCCACAAATTAGCAAAATTGATTTATGAAAGAATATTTTTGGCCCGTTCGTCTAGTGGTTAGGACTCCAGGTTTTCATCCTGGCAACAGG